>JAUSCK010000173.1 GCA_030651035.1 Elusimicrobiota bacterium | reverse complement strand
TCAGAAGGATAAATGCCCAAGAAGCTCGGAGCCCCCAGGCTCCGTATGCGCCCCGTTTTGCTGTTTGATACGTGATATTTTGTAATTTTACAAAAGACGTGACTGGCCAGTATTGTATGCCGCACGCCCTTCATGGCTGCCGCGGCATCCGGAACTTTCACGGAACGGCCTCTCTTTTTGTATCATTTGTAATAAGACGGCGGAAAAGTTTTTTTTAAGAACGCGACGCCGGGATAATATCGCCGACAATTCTGATAACGCGGGGCGAAGCCCCAGGGAGATCTCATGAAGGACCTGAACTGGAGACTGTTGCTGCTGGGCGGCCTGCTGTGCGCGGTGGCTGCGGCCGCTACCCCGTACGTGACGCTGAAGCTCGGGCAGAGTGTGGACCTCACCATAGGCGGCATGTTCCTGGCCGCCTACGTGCTGGGCAAGCGGATGAAGGGCCAGGAGCTCGCCATCGAGCTTAACATCATCCAGGCCATGATAGGCCTCGTGTCCGCGATAGCCTTCATGGTCGTGATCCTCTCGGCCTTCTTCTACATCCAGAACGTCTTCGGCCGCAACATCGGCTTCAACCTGACGACCTGGCAGATGTTCCTCTGGCTGCTGGTCTCCGCCAACCTCGGCGTGTTCATGGGAATATTCCCGAGGAGCTCCATCCTGAAGGACCACTCCCTCCCCTGGCCGGCCAGCAAGGCCACCCTGGCCGTGGCGCAGACGCTGACCGACCCCAAGGCGACCGCCGTCACCAAGACCAAGCGCGACGTGCTGATGGTCAGCACCGGCGCGGCCGGCTTCCTGACCTTCCTGCGCGACGGGCTCGGCGTCCTCAGCCCCATCGTCGGCAGCCCGGCCCTAAACATAGCGCTCGGGCCCGAGTTCGCGGCCTTCGGCATAGGCATGCTGGTTCCGCTGTCCGTCGGCCTTTCCGGCCTGCTCGGCACCTGGCTGGTCAGCGCTTTCGGAGAGACGGTGGCGAAATACTCCGCCCTCTCCGGCGTGGCCCAGGAGAACTTTGGCAACTGCCTGAGCACCCTTAACTCCGTGGGCGGCCTGGACGGCGCGCCGAAGGCGGTTGCGATGGGCTTCCTGAACACCACCTGCGGCAAGGCCGGCGAGTTCGTCGGCGCCTCCTCCCACTTCAAGTACGTGGTGCAGTGGATGATGTGGCCGGCCACGGCCATGATGATCGCCGCCGCGCTGACCAGCGTGATCATCCCTATAGTCCTCCATTTCCTGCACAAGGACAAGGTCAAGTTCGAGAAGCATGAGTTCAAATCACTTGCCGACGAGGAGATCCCGCTCTGGTGGACCGTTACCGGCATCGCCGTCTCCGTGACGCTGCTGGTCTGGATGACCAGCACCTGGTTCGACATGCCCTGGCAGCAGGTGCTGCTGGCGGTAGCCATCCAGCCCATACTGATCATCGCCGGCCTCCGTGTGCTGGGTATTACAGGGTCGGGACCGGTCTCGCTGATGGCAAATGCTACGCAGTTCCTGTTCGGGCTGATTTGGCCCGCCCATATCAGGTCCAACCTGACCGCCGCCTACGTCAGCGCCAACCCGCAGGCCACTTCGGAGAACGTGGTGCCGTCGTTCTGGGTGGCCCAGCGCCTGGGCGGCAAGTTCAAGACCCTGATCCTGGCCCAGCTGATGGTTATCCCGATAGGCGCGATCCTGACGCCGTTTATGTTCAACATGCTGGAGCGCACCTACGGCATAGGCCTCAACCCGGGCCAGCTCGCCGCCCCGACGGGCCTGAAGATAGCGACGCTCGCCATCGTGATGGAGAAAGGCCTGTCCTTCCTCCCGCACGGCGCGCTGCAGGCGTCCGTCATCGCGATCTTCATCGGCGTCTTTTTCGAGCTGCTGCTCGCGTTCAAGAAGACCAACGAGAAGGGCCATGAGGAGAGCCGCTTCTGGATGGTCCCGATCCCCGCGGCGCTGGGTTTCGCGCTTATCCTTCCGGGCTCGCTGAATATCGGTATCGCCATCGGCAGCGTGATCTCGGCCGCCTGGCGCCAGTTCTCGCCGGGCGAGGGCGGGACGTTTGATAATTATGCGGCGCCCCTGGCCTCGGGCCTGGTGGCGGGCGAGGCGATGGTGGGTTCGATCCTGATGCCCTCGCTGGCGGTGGCGATGCAGTTTATTATTAGATAGACGCCGGGCTGTCGCCGGCACCGCATAGGCGGCTGCCGGCCGGCAACGCTTGCCTCGTTTAAAAATAAACCCCCCCGATCTTTCATCGGGGGTGTTTTTATGCCGGAATATTAAAATCCCCTTACACTTTCAACGGGATACAGCGGGGAACCATTTTATCGTTAAGCATAATGACCGATGTGTTTACATATCCGCCATTAATCTCAAAGCCGCCTTCGATCTCCGTTCCTTCCTGGAACTCTTCGCAGAGATCGGTAAGGAGCCTTACCCGGAACTTCCCCGTTATCGCGTCGAACCCCAGGAACCTGACGTCGGTAAAATCGAATATATGCTTTACCGTCGGATAGAGAGCCTTGAAAACACTTTCTTTGGCTGAAAAGAGCAGGGTATAAAACAGCTGCTCCTGCAAAATATCAATACAAAGCGCCTGTTCCGTTTTACTTGCTACATGGTCTTTGATGTCGCTTATGATTTCAGCAGCTATAATCTTTTCAGAATCGATTCCGATCGCCCTGACATCGCTGCTCAAAGCCACGACCGCTGAAACGTAGCCGTCGGTATGAGTAATGGAACCGACGTAACCTTTAGGCCAAACCGGAGAACGGTCAGGGTTATTGACAATGATTACCGAACTCAAGGCGGGATCTATCCGGGAAAGCGCCCGGCGGGCACACTCACGGCTTAAGCGATATTCATTCTCTCGCTTTCCTGAAGACAAGCAGTTCACTATGGGAAGGGTGATGCAAACGCATACGTTATTGGTCTCCCGGAACAGAAGGCTGTAGTGCGGGAATTCCGGCGAGGAAATGGATCCATTTAACATAGGGTTTTTTTTAAACGCCTCCGATTGAGGCGATCGGGGTGAGCCAACCCGGTTGAATGCGCTTCTCAGGGCGCACGGTGCTGCTCCTCCCTCTGTTCGCGCCGCGCACGTCCATATTGATTTTAACACTTTTTCAGTAAGAGCACTTTTGTGAAACAGCCACCCGCAAACCGGCGGTCCCGGCAGCCGTTAAACGGCTCAGGCCTCCCGCACAAAGCTATCGGAACGGACTTGAGGGAAAATGACAATGAGATTAAGCCAGATTTAAACGTCTACCGCGAAATGATAATATATCGTTTTAAGCGAAGGGGTGATAATGATGGAACATGGCGAGGATGCGGATAAACGAAAATATATCGTAGTTAAGAACGCGGAAGACCAGTTTTCAATTTGGTTCGATGGCAGAGCTTTGCCCTCAGGCTGGGTCGCGGTCGGGAAAAGCGGGTCAAAAGAGGAGTGCCTTTCCTATATTAAAGAAGTCTGGACCGACATGCGTCCGGCAAGTCTTCGCAGATATATGGAAAGCCGCCCTGAATGATAGCGCTCCGGCCTGTTTTAGGCCCGGCCGGCCCTGCGGATCAGTTTTGTTCAGCAAGACGTATTAAGAAGCGCCTTGCCCAAAAAGCTGCGGAGAATGACCACGGCAAAGGGTAAGCCAGGCTGGGAAGCAGCCGTTCGCGACGCTCTATGGCTCTTGCGATGGGCATAAGCAGCCGCGCAAGCGACAGCGCTTCTTCCAGCTCAGCCGCGGTTAGGCCTAAGGCCTGCCAGCCTTCAAGGTATGACCGGGCCAGTTGAATTTTAATTTTGGAATTGGTCAGCGGGTCGGGGCTATGCTCTTCTTCGTCAATAAGCTGTGCGGCTGAAAAGAACGGGTGGCCGATAGAAGTACAGCTCCAGTCTATGATCCGAAAATTGCCGTCGGCATCATTAAGGACATTACCGGCCCTGAAATCGCCGTGCTCAATACTTAAGGGTATGCCTATGGATCGCAGCCGGTTAAACGAGTCGGCTATGCGGGATTCTGCGGACCGGAGTTGTTCGACCTCGCTATCGGAAAGACCGCCGTGTTCCGGCATCAGCGCGGGTTCATCGGCGAGTAAAGCATGCATGGAGCCCATGAGCGCGGGCAGGTCCGTTACGGCTAATCCGAACCGGCTCAGTGCCCCCCTTTGAGTTGAGACCACATACTGCAATTCAGCGAGCCCGTTGGCCGCCGCTTTTAAAACCGGGGTGGATTCGGCGGAGGCGTCATTGCCACTGAACGCGCGGGATAGGAGGATGTTGTCCGCGGGGTCGACGGCAAGCACGTCCGCAATAAGATCAGGCCGGAGTTTCGCAAGATAAGCCGTTACGGGACCCTCTGAGGCATAGGCAGGAGGACAAGCTTTAAGGATGTAGCGTGAGCCGTCGCTGCAAATTTCGTAAACACATGAGCGGGGCCAGGTCCTGAGCTGCTTCCATACTGCTTTCTGCTGCGGCTGGGGGTTCGGAATGACTTTGGACGCGAAATTCTCGACCCTCGCATGCCATCCCTGCAGGGTCCAGGGCTCACAAATTGACAGGCGTGAGCCCGAAGCGTTTCGCCGGGCGGCCAGAAGATCTTTTAAAACAACGGCGGCGCCAGGGGGCAAACCCGTAGACAGAGGATCGAAAGTTCCGGATAGGGGCTCTCGCGGCCGGGCATGGGCGCTGTCCAGGAACTCCAGCGCATAGGCTCTATCCCATGTTTCTACGAAGTTCTCGTCCCCGGCAAGGCATCTCACAACCCTGAGCGCTCCTCCAAAGACCGCCCCGGAAGCGGCATTCAAGGCCTCGACCTCCCACCAGGGGATTTTAGGCAGGTTCACCCTGGAGACGAACATCTCGTCGTGCTCTCCGAAAAGCAATATCACGGTGACGCTGACCGTATCTTTAGAAATTAAAGTCATCGCTAACTCCTTTTGGGAAAGGTTCGCCCGATAATTCATTATCAGCCATGATTATTGAAAGATCCTGCGTAGGCGACATGACCGCTTTTTCTATCGTGCCGATAAGGCTCGCGGCTAATCGTTCAGCTGTTTCAGCGCTGTAAAGGCCGGAATTATATTCCAGGAGAAACTCTGTTTTTGTCGCATCCTCCCAGCAAATAAGCTCGAGCTCAAAACGGCTGGATGCTTCGTTTAAAATGACAGAGGACCGGAGACCGGGAAAACGCGGGGCTTTGGTCATCGGAAAGCCGAGGTACACGATTTTAACCTGGAACAAGGGCGTTCGGCTTCGGTCACGCTGTCCTCCGACGGCCTCAACCACTCTCTGGAACGGGACATCCTGGTTGCTGTAAGCTTCCACGCAGGAAACACGGACCTGGTCCAGGACGTCCAGGAAGGAAAATGTTTTTGCCAGGTCCACGACAAGGGCGAGCTGGTTGACGAAAAAACCGAAGAGGCCTTCCACCTCTGTCCGGTTGCGGCCGGCCACGTCGACGCCGATAACGATGGTGTCAACGCCGCTCAGCTTCCGCAGGGCCAGGGCGTAGGCCGCAAGAAGGCCCATAAAGGGAGTTGCCCCCTTACTGCGGGTGAGGTTCCTTAAGGCATCGTTCGCAGCGGGATCGAGATGGAATGTTTTGCGCGCGCCTGTGCCGGTCTTCGTTTTAGTACGGGGGAAATCAGTAGGGATTTGCAGCGACCTGGGCGCATTTGCCAATTTGTTCTTCCAGTAATTCAATTGGCGGTCGATCTCTTCGCCGCAAAGAACATTACGCTGCCATGCCGAGAAGTCCGAGTATTGTATCGGCAGGGGGGGCAGCTTCAGTTCCTTGTTCTCCAGAAATGCGGAATATCCAAGCTCAAGCTCTTCCAGAAGAATATTCATGGACCAGTTGTCCGTTATAATATGGTGGATAGTGATTGCGAGCAGATGTTCTTCTTCCGAGAGTTTAGCCAGGAACAGCCGATAAAGAGGTCCCGTCGAGAGGTTAAACGGCTTCATTGACTCTTTAGCTGCCTGGGCAAGGGCTGCGGCTAAACGCTTATGGGGCGCCAGGCCGGTTAAGTTTTCGGTCTGAATTGTTGCAGGCTCCGGCGGGTTCACCAACTGGCCCGGGATACCGCCGGCTGACAGAAAAGTTGTCCGAAGAGTCGCATGTCTCCGGACAACGTGTTCCATCGCGCTTATCAAGGCATCGGGAGAGAAAACGCCCTCTAATTTCAGGGTCACCGCCATATGGTAACCGGAATTCCCGGGCTCGAGCTGATCAATGATCCAAAGCCGTTCCTGGGCGAACGAGAGCGGGGGCGTCGATTTGTTCTGGACCGGGAAGATCGGCAGGTCCGCGACCGAAAGGCCCTTCGTTCCCATGATCGCGATCAAAAGCTCCACTCTCTCCGGAGAGAGCGAGCTCAGTTTGCCTGCCAGGCCGCTCATTTGAGCTCATCGCGCCACACGCGGCGCATTTTGCCGAAAAACTCTTTCGCCTTATCGATATCGTCGGACATGATCCTGTCCTCGTTTAGAAAAGGCACGACTTTCCGAAACGCTTCGTGAGCTGCGCGGGTCCTTGGCGAGAGTTTTATCGCCTTGTTCATGTCAATGGCCTGGCAGGCGATGAGCAATTCTATCGCGAAGATGACTTCACAGTTTTCGGCGATCTGCCAAAGCTTATAGCCCGCGGTCCCTCCCATACTGACCGAATCCTCCTGCAGCTGGCAGGTCGGAATCGTATCAATGCTCGCCGGTGTTGAGAGGACTTTATTCTCGTTCAGGAGGGCCGCGGCGGAATACTGCACGACCATTAACCCGGAATCAAGACCCGGATTTTGAATGAGAAAACTGGGCAAGCCGCGCTGACCGGAAAGCATCTGGTACGAACGCCGCTCGGAAATATTGGACAGCTCGCTGAGCGCGATCGCTAAAAAATCCAGAACAAAGGCCGTAGACTCTCCGTGAAGATGGCCGCCAAAAAGTATCTCCCCCTGTTCAGGGAAAAAGAGGGGATTATCGGAAACGCCATTGCACTCCCGTTCCATGATCAGCTTCGCGTGTCCGTAAGTTTGCCGGATGGCGCCGTGGACCTGCGGAATACAGCGGAACGAATAAGGATCCTGCTTTGATTTATTGCAGGTGGGCAGATCATAATGGTTGCTGCCTTCAAGGAGGAACTGGAGGTTCTCGGCGACCGTCAATCTCTCCGGGTGCAAAGACGTTTTAATATAGAGGCTTTGATAGAACGTCTTGGACGCGCTGAATCCCTGTATGCTAAGGGCTGCGAGGAAATCGGCGGCTCGGACATATTCCTCTATGCGGAGCAAGCTATGAATGGCCATAGCGTTAATGTATTGCACTCCGTTCGTCAGTGCCAGCCCTTCCTTAGGCTTAAGCTTGATAGGCCGCCAGCCGTGTATTTTCAGCACCTCGGCCGAATCGACTGCTTTACCCTTGAAATGCACTTTTCCAAGCCCTAAAAGAGGCAAAGCAAGATGGGCGAGCGGAGCAAGGTCGCCGCTTGCACCGACAGTCCCTTTTTTGGGGACCACGGGAATTACGCCGGCGTTCCAGAATTCGATAAAACGCTCCACCGGTTCGCGTGATACACCCGTTACCCCGGTCCGGAACGTAAGGATCTTGATGAGGAGCATCAGGCGGACAACCTCTTCGGAGGCAGGTTCACCGACGCCGCAGGCGTGGGACATTACATGTTTGTACTGAAGCGCGTCCAGCTGATCCGGGGCGACGCGTGTCTCGCAGAGAGAGCCATACCCGGTGTTAACGCCGTAAATATGGATGTCCTCTTTAGACTTGTTTTCTACGAACCGGGCGCCGGCGTCGATCGCGGCGAGGACCTCCGGCGCCAGGGATAATTTCGGCCTGGTCTCCAAAAGCATCCTGAATTCGTCAAGGGTATAGAACTTATCGGTGATCACGTGGGTCGAGGTCATTGTCATTTTGTTCTGTGATGATGTTCTGTGTAAAATCAGGGCAGTGCTGCAGCAGCTTCCTGCCTTCTAGATTTTAACAAATTTGTCCGGGGTCATCCTTGTTCAGGGAGGTTAAGGGTGCCGGCTCTTATAAGACGGCCTGCCTGCATGACAGTTCCCGCTTTGCGCCAGCAAACAGAAGAAGGCCGCAACTGCGACCCCGTCGGAAAGATCTGCCCCCGCATAGCTTGCCTGGAGCAGCCGGAATTTCATGCCGTGGACTTCCTTCTGGAATTAATTCTGATTTGCTCAAGCCGGGTCAGAACCTCGGAATCGGACATTCTTTCTATCTGCTCTACAATGGCCAGCAGAGCTTTTCCCTTGTCGGTTTGTTCCGACCGGAATACCTGGATCGCTTCGGCCATCCCCTGAAAAGTAGGCCGATAAAAGAAATCCTTGAGTGAAATTTCCACGCCAAAATCCAGGCGGACTTTATTTATAAGACGGGTCGCCAGCAAAGAATGTCCTCCGAGATCAAAAAAACTATTCCGGACATCAAACGAATCTATTTTGAGCAGATCGCGCCAGATCGTTGCCAGCTGCTGCTCGAGTTCGTTCAGCTGCGCCGGGGGGCCGTCATGAATTTGTCGTTTTAAATCAGGCTTCGGCAAGGCCCTCCTGTCGACCTTGTTGGTCGCTGTGCGGGGAAGCCGCTCAAGCTGTATGACAAATTCAGGCAGCATGTAGCTGGGCAGCGCCGGTCTCAGGAATTCTTTGAGCATGAGCGCATCGACCTTCCCCGTTGCGACCAGGTAGGCGACAAGCCGGGACTCGCCGCTTTCATCCCGGGCCGCGGTGACCGCCGCGTCCGAAACCCCGGGATAGCGGCTCAGTTGAGCTTCAATTTCACCGGTCTCCACGCGCATGCCGCGTATCTTCAGCTGCCCGTCCGATCGGCCGCGGAATTCAACCGTCCCGTCCTCCAGCCACCTGGCGCAATCGCGGGTTCGGAAAACCAGGTCGCTAAGGTCGCTTGTTAACGGATTCGCCAGAAATGAATCAGCGGTCCGGGCCGGGTCCTTAAAATAGCCCATGGCTAGATATTGGCTGCGGATAAAGATTTCTCCCGGTACACCGACAGGACAGAGCTCCCCCCTGGGGTCTATAATTAGGATCTGCCGGCCTTCGATCTCCCGGCCGATCGGGACCGACCACTGATTAGGCTGAATATCTTTCACGGGATAATAAGTGGCGAGGACGCTCTCAGTAGGGCCATACAGGTTCCAAAGCGCTGTTTTATGACCGAACCTGCGCCGCCAGGCCCGGATTAGATCGGAGCGAAGTTCTTCCCCCGCAAGCATAATATGCTTCAGGCTTTCGAATTGCCGGTCAGCCGCTGATTCATTCTCAATTGTCTGGAGAATGGAGCTGAAAAAGCTCGGCACGGTCTGGAATATTGAAATTTGTTCCTTATGGATCCAGCGAAGAAGCTCTATCGGGTTATACCGGACGGAGGGGGACGTCATGCAAAGCGCCGCTCCGGACCCCAGGGCCCCGAAGATCTCGCAATAGGAGGCGTCGTAGACGATAGAAGACCAATTAGCTATCCGCTCGCCTTTCCGCATTCCGAACGTGCGGATCTGCCAATTAAGGAACTGCACAAATGAACGGTGCGACTGAACAATTCCTTTCGGGGCACCCGTTGACCCCGAGGTGTAAACCAGGTAAGCGGGCGAAGTCTCGGTTATCCCGCAGTCAGGATCCCCCGTTGGGAATTCGCTTCTGTCATAAATATCAGATGCGGGATCATTCGATATGACCTCTATCTTAACACCCAGCACCACCACTTTGCAGCCATTTCTTATCTGACCGTCAAAAACTGATCTGTGCAGGTCGAACGCGGCCCGGTCCGCCACTATTACCGCCGGTGCGGAAGCTGAAAAGATCTGGTCGATCCGCAAAGGGGGGTGGGCAGGGTCCAGGCAAAGAAAAAAGTGCCCGGCCTTTAGAGTTCCTAAAATAGTTTCGATCTGGAATACCTGGTCGTCGGTCATAACGACGACTGGCCGCGCTCTGTTCAGCCGCAGCTTAAGCAGGCAATGAGCCATACGATTGGCCCGGCCGTTCAATTCCGAATAGGTCAGCTCTACCCCCGGAGAGCGAAGCGCCGCAGCGGCAGGCTGAACGCCCGCCTGCCGTTCGAATAAAGTATGGAGGCAGCCTTGCCGCTCGCTTTTGGGAAGAACCGTAGAACCGCCCACAAAAGCCCTCTCCTCCTTGTCCATGAGCGCGAGTTGCCCGAGCCTTGCGGCGGGGTCCGCGACTATCGAACGCAGGATCATGCCGTAGTGTCGGCCGAACCTTCTTATCGTAGCTTCATTGAACAGCTCCGGGTTGAATTCGATATGTATGGAAAACGTGTTATCAGCTTCGACCACCGTCATCGAGAGATCGACCTGGGAGCCGAGGCACGGCAGCGGATAATACCGCAGCGTGAGATCCCCGATCTTAGTGACGACCTTGGGATCTCCGGCGATAAAACCGTCGACATTCGCAAGACGGTGCGCGCGCTTCAGCGTGAAGATCGTCTGGAACAGCTGTGGTATCGCGGGATCGCGCGTTATTGACAAACGCTCGACAAGCCCCTGTATCGGGATATCGGCATTTGCCAGAGCTCCGCTGACAAGATCTTTAACCTGGCCCAGATAATCTTTAAACCGTATTTCCGAAGAGGGCCGGCTGCGGATAACCAGCGGGTTTACAAAGTACCCTATGGTCGAGGCGAAACTTTCATCGGGCCGCCCCGCCGTGGGGCACCCGACGCAGATATCAGTTTCTCCCGTGTAGCGATGAAGGAGCGCCAGATATCCGGCAAGCAGCAGTGTGAAGGGAGTGCAGTTTTCTTTTTTAGCGAGAGCGTTCACTTTTTCCGCGGTATCAGCGCCGACTTTAAGGACGATGCTTTCCCCCGCGAAACTCTGGAACCGCGGCCTTGGCCGGTCTGTCGGAAGCGTCAGCACAGGCAACGGACCTGAAAGCTGGCCTTCCCAATAGTTCCATTGAGCTTTAAAACCGGGATCTTTCATCCGGCGCTCTGACAAAGCGACGAAATCCGCGTAGGGGCGCGGGGGAGGGCGGCCGCTCAGATCGCCGCCTGAATAAATTATAGCGAGCTCCTCTATGATCTGGACCATCGACCAGAGATCGATCACAAGATGGTGCGCGGAGATCAGCATCACGCTGTAATGGCCGATGTTTTCGAATAAAGTGGCCCGGAAGGCCGGTCCCGACTTCAGGTCGAAAGGCTCTTTCGCGCAAAGGCCTATCCTCTCGGAAAAAAAAGATTCAGCTTCATTAACAACTCTCACCCAGCTGAATGCCCGCGGATTCTCCTGAACGAAGGACTGCGCAGGCTGATCATCGGTCGCGTCAAATACCGCGCGCAAGCTCTCGTGACGCCGTATTACTTCATAAAAAGCGGCTTTAAGCCGGCCCTCATCCAGCGATTCGTCAAAACGGATAGCGGCCGCTACATTATACGCGGAACTCGTCGGATCCAGCTGGTAAAGTGTCCAGAGCGCTTTTTGATTAAGCGCAAGACCCGTCCGCACGGGCTCTTGTCCGTCCTCAGCGCTGCGGGGGGCCTTTTCCGAGGGTTCCCTGTCGCCGCTGTCTTTCCGCGGATGTGCCGGCGCCTGAAGGGCCAGGAGTTCAGCTATGGAATTAAGGCTGGGACCGGAGAACATTTTATCAGCGGGAATTTTTACGGTGAATTCCAATTCAAGAGCGTGCTGCATGGCCAGCGTCGCCAGGGAATCAAGTCCATAAGCTATCAGCGACACGGATGGATCAATTGATTCGGGGCGGACCTTAAGTATACTGGCCGCCATGTGCCTTAGCTGATCGAGCGGATCCCCGGGCGGCGGTGCGGTTTCGGCAATTTTAGGCGGGACAACTTTTGGATACTGGAGGACCAGCCCGCTCTCTAGGTACTTGCGCTTACACGTGCGATGTTCGATCTTCCCGCTCGAGGTTTTCACTAAGGTGCCATGCCGGATGAGCATGACATCGTGGACCTGGATGCCGAACGCTTCTCCGATCGCCTGCGCTATTATGCGCGCGGCGCCCTCTTTATCAAGGCTCCTGGCCTGCGTGCGTTCAACTTCCTGAACGATAATTAATTTCTCCTCGTTGTCATGGTCGATCGAGAAAGCGGCGCCGCCGCCGGCTCTGAATGCCGGATGCGAGCTTTGAACAGCGGCCTCGATATCCTGCGGATAAATATTCCGTCCGCGGATAATGATCATATCCTTTAATCTGCCGGAGATGTAAAGGTCGTTCTCATGGATGAAACCAAGGTCGCCGGTGCGTAAATAATGAGCTCCGCTTTCGCCTGGAATATCGGCCTGGAAAGTCCTTCGGGTCGCCTCAGCCTGGTTCCAATACCCCCTGGCCGCGCTTGGACTCTTCAGCCAGATCTCGCCGACCGTTCGGGAAGGACATCTGGTCAGGTGCTCCGGGTCCACGATGGCAAGCTGCTGGCCCGGAACGACCCGTCCGGAACTGACCAGCGTCCGCGTATCTTTGCCGGCCGTGTCCGATAGTTCTATTTTATTCCGCTCAAGGGCCTTCCCGTCCAGCATGAGCCGGCGATACTCCCTTCGTACCGGGCCGCCGGATACGAGGAGGGTCGCTTCGGCGAGGCCGTAGCAGGGAAAAAACGATTCTTTGGAAAAGCCGCAGGGCGCAAATTTTTCGCTGAAGCGCTTTAAGGTCTCCGCCCGTATGGGTTCCGCCCCATTAAATGCGATAGTCCACTTGCTTAGGTCCAAGCCGGACATTTGTTCATCGGTTATCCGGAGAACGCACAGGTCATAAGCAAAATTCGGGGCTCCGCTTGTTGTAGCGCCGAATTTAGAGATCATTGAAAGCCAGGTAATGGGACTTTGGAGGAAAGACACCGGGGACATGTTCACCGAGTGACCGCCAAGGCAGAACGGCTGCAGGACATTCCCGATCAATCCCATATCGTGATAGAGCGGAAGCCAGCCGGCCGTCACAAGGCCGTCATCGTTCCCAAAAGAATCCGCTATCATCAATTCATTGCTCAGTAGCGCTTTATGGCTGACCATGACGCCCTTGGGATCGCCGGTCGAGCCCGATGTGAATTGCAGGAAAGCCAGGTCAGTCGGCTCTACGTCAGGATAATTCCATGAAGACGCCGGCGAAGGACCGATGGAGTCCGTTGCAATGAGCTGGCACGCTTCGAACATTGCCGCTATTTCCGGGGTTTTATCCCAATCTGAAGTTACGGATCTTGAAGTAAGGACGGCGCGGACTTCGGCCGTTCGGGAGATAAGAGCGAGACGCTGCCAGTGCTCTTTTCTTTTTTGAGGCAAATAGGCAGGCACCGCGATAATACCGGCATAAATGCATCCTAAGAACGCTTCGACAAATCCAAGGCCCGGCGGGTACAATAATAAAGCCCGCTCGCCTTTATGCATCGAGCAGCTCAGGGAGGCCGCTATCGCGCGGGCGCGCAGGTCGACCGCAGCGTAATCGAGACTCTGATTATCGCCGTCATCTTTTCCAAGAAAGGTGAAAGCCGTCGCCGACCCCTGTGTTTTGGCATAGTGACGGCCTATGTCGGCTAGCGACTTGGATCCTTTAATAAGACCGATGTGTTTCCTGAATTTATTATCCGTCATTTTTTCAGCCCGCCGGCCGATAAACGGCCAAATCGCGCGCCTGCCATCCCGGCGGACGCGGAGAGCGCCATAATATATATCAAGGTCACGAACACCAGGAGGATAGCGCTTGGTAAGCCGAAGGCGGAAGCGGTTTTGGCGGCAATTAGCCGGTCTGCCCCCATAGCCGGAGGAAGACATAAAGCGAGGGACCAGCCGCCGGCGCCGATAGAAGTCCAGAGCACTGATCTTGAATTGCGGTCTCTATATGACCACATAAAGCAGGTCAGGAAGCCGAAAACGGCTATGCCGGAGAAGCCTAACAGGCAGTCGCCAAAAGCCGCCGTGAAAAGCTGCGCCGTTCTTGCGAGAATAACCTTCATTTTGAGCTCCTGAAGATCTGGACGGAACTATCGGCCGGGAGATCCGTCTCTTTGAGCGCGAAGGCGACCGGATTGAGCTTGCCGGCCATGAACTCGTTTACCAGCGAAGCTGAAAGCGGGTCTCCAGGGTTACCTGACGCCCCGCCCGGATACCCGGCCATAACTTTAGGGCCATGCGAGTCAAACTGCACGATCAGCCGCAAGCTGGGCCCGTATGAGCCGTGAAATGCATTCAATGACTGCAGGCCGCCGTTAACCCATGGGGCCCGCTGCCCAAAATTAGGGATTCGGGAGACATGGGCGATAGTGACTTCATTTATTTTTCCCCACTGCCACTGAGCCGGGGCCGCGCCATATTTTTTCACCAGTTCAAGGACAGCCTGGTGAAGCGCTTCGGTCGCAAGCCGTCCGGGCGCTTTGCTGTCGGGCGGGGTCTTTGCGGACGAGTCTTTATTCCCGGTAAGCCAGGCCGCATACAGATCTGTTCCCGGCGGTTCCATCAATGCGGCGTCCTTTCCGGCTTCCTTCTCCCAGGCAAGCTTACGGTAAGTTCTCCACCAGGCCTCGAATACGCTTGGCGCCGGGTCGTTCGCGGCCGCTAAAAAATCCCAATTAAGCAAAAGGCCAAGCGCCTGGAGCTCAAAGGGCGAAAGTTCTTTTCTAGAAACGAGCTTTAATAATTCAGGCAGCACGATTTCAGCTTCCGGGCATTTCTCATCAAGCTGCATTTTAAGATGTGTCCCGATCTTTTCAACCGGCCCCGCCCGAAGGAGTTCTTCAATTCTGGCCGCCCGATAATCCGGCGGGAAAATTCCCAGGTAAACATGAGAATTGGCGCCGACGGGGTCCTGGTTCGCCGAAAAAACATAATTAGACTTAGGGTTTTCCGTCCTCGGCGCTTCCGATGACGGCAGATATCCGCGCCAATCATTCGCGGACCTGGAGCCGTCGCTGAGGTGTTTCCCGGTTCCGGATAACCGCTCAGGGATAGATCCCGCCGTGTAGCCCGCGATATTGCCTTTCCGGTCCGCGTACAGGAAATTAAGCGGCATGCTTAAGCCCGCGAGGGCGGCCTTGAACGCCGATCGGTCGGCGCCCCGGTCCAGCCGCAAAAAAACGGCGAAAGGGTTCGTCTTTGAATGCCCTGACCAATGCATAGCCAAACCGACGCGCTTCCCGCCGCTCTCATAGCCAAAAGAGACCGGGCCATGATGGGTAAAGGTAACCGGCACATTAACCTCTTTGCTTCCCCTGACACGGATCAGCTCATTGCGGCGGGTCGTCCGGACCCAGGCTCCGTCAAGCTCGTACTCGCTCCAGGAGTCATCTTTGAATTTAATGCCGTACCAATCGACAACGTCGAGTCCTCCATTTGTAACGCTCCACGCGTAATCGGAATTAGAGCCTACAATAACCCCCGGAACGCCGGGGACACTTGCCCCAAGGACCGTGTGGCCGCCGTCGCTAAGCTGATTTAAAAACCAGATCGAAGGAGAAGTCAAAGGAAGATGGGGATCGCTGGCGAGAAGCGTTGAATAGGCGCCGGGGGATCCGAACCGAACGGCCCACGCGTTGCTTCCGATGCCCGGGGGCGGCCAGAAACCTTTGTCTATCGGAATAAATTGAAGATCCATCCCCTCGTCGGGAACAGGACCAGCGGCCGTCCTCGGCTTACAAACAGAGTTCGTCATCGGGTGCGCCCAGGGGCGCTTTGCCGGGAATATCCGTTGAAAGCGGTCCTGGCCAAGGCGCTGCAGAGTATTTGAGCGCCTTAGCTCCGCCCGGGAATCATAACCTGACAGCTGCCAGGATAAACTTATGTAAACCAGCGCGCTTTTAAGCGGGGTCCATGGCTCCGGGTAAACATTGAAGAATTTATACTCGACAGGCCTGCTTGCCTTATCAAGGGTCTTTATGTATTCATTTACACCTTCAGCGTATGCTTCCAGCGCCATCTTCGTGAAAGGGTCCTTCATTGCTTCGGCAAGTATTATCTCCGCCGACCGGGGCAAGGCCGCGGCCCTGTTAAATTTATCCAGGTCAAGGGCCATTGGTCCGTAAAGTTCGGACAACCGGCCGGCTGTGGCGCGGGCGAGGAATTCCATTTGCCATAGTCTCTGGCTGGCCAGGACGTAGCCCTGGACGCGATAAAGGTCTTCAGGTGTCGACGAGAAAATATAGGGGATATCCGTTTTATTCCAGATGACGGCCGACCGGGCATGGAGCGAACCGAGTTTTACGTCCGTATGTTTCCGCGGCGCGGTGTTTTTCCAGATCCCCCGTACCGGATCAATGATCGCTTCCAGCGCCGGAACGCGGCTGAATCCGCGCAAGCCGACGGACAACAACCCGGCACATAATATTGCGGAGAGAAACCCTGAAATTGTTGAAGATCGTGCTTTTTCCATGCCGGAACAGGCCGCCGGGATCCAATGATTTTCCCTGATATCCCGAGCCGGGCCCGGGAAATTCTCCGGGCCGGTTAGCATAGGCCCCTTTTTAATCGGGAGATTTCAACTTCTATTTCTCTATAGAACTCTATATTTACTAAAATTACATATCATTATAAAATAGCATAATTGAAACGGCCAAATTAACCATTTTGCGGTGATCGACTTCAGATCGGAAAGCACAACCTGAGAATTGGCTCATGATTTCTAAAATATCCGATGTTACCGCACTGAGGAAATTCTGGGGAAAACGGCTCGAGAATTTCGCCGCGAACTGCGGCGTCCCGGCCGCACTCTCCCCGGTTTCGGATGCTGCTGATAGCCGGACGCCGATTACCGGCGCCACAACTCTCAGTCTGAAACTGCCTAAAGAGACCCTTAAATCCTTACAGGACCTCTGCCAAGGTTCGGATCTGCTGCTTCATACGGCTGTTACGGCGGCGGCAAAGATCTGTTTGCGCGTTTACACGGGAAACGACCAAACCACCATCGGGGTGCCTCCCGCAGGCCAGGACGAGCCGGCCAACATCCTCCCTATTTCCAGCGGCATCCTTGAAACAGACTCCTTTCAAACAGTCCTGAAGGAAACCCGGAATTTATTGCAGGCCGCTTATGTGCATCAGGGCTTCCCCTATCACGCGATGGTAGAGGATTCCGCGCGAAGTGATCTTAAGGGAACCGCTGAAGACTTCGGCCTCCTGATCTCGACCAAAGGTCTTCATAAGCCATTCCCCGGTCATTCAAGCCCGCTTGTCCTTGAGGTCCATCATGAAGGGGCAGGCATCGATCTTAAGATGACTTTCGAAAATAGCCGATACCAGCCCCCTGCTATCCTGGCTTTTTTCGATCACCTCTGTTCCGCGCTTGATAATGGCTTATACGGATTGGACGGCCCTGTCAGTAACATCAAGATCCTCACCGGGGCAGAGGTGCGCACTCAAAAAGAAATTTGGAATAAGAAGGCCCGGCCATATCAGGGTTTCCCGAATGCGGCGGCCGCATTCGAAGCGCAGGCCGCGGCTGCTCCGGATTCTCCCTGTATTATTTCTGACAGCGGGACCCTGACCTATGCGAAGGTCAACTCGCTTGCCAACCGCCTGGCCCGCTTCATCAGGAAAAAAGGCGCAGGGGCCGACGCTCTCGTCGGATTATGCCTGGACCGGTCTCCGGAAATGGTCATTTCCATACTGGGGATAATCAAAGCCGGCGCGGCTTACGTCCCCCTGGACCCGGAGCTGCCGGCGGACCGGCTTCAATTCATGTTCGAAGATTCCGGTAAGCCACTGGTTTTAACACAGGCGCATTTTCTTCCGATGCTTGCGTCCATTGGCTGCAGCGCTATAGCCCTTGATGGCGAAACGGACAAGATCGCCAATGAAAAAGAAGGGGATCTGGGAATCTCCATATCGCCGGCCGGCCTTGCATACATGATTTTCACGTCCGGCTCGACCGGGCGGCCTAAAGGCGCGATGAATTCCCACGAGGCCCTGATGAACAGGCTGTATTGGATGCAGAAAACTTTCGGCCTCAATGAGGCTGATCGCGTCCTGCAAAAAACGCCTTACGCATTTGATGTGTCCGTCTGGGAATTCCTCTGGCCCTGCATTTCCGGCTCGGCTCTCGTCATGCTCCGGCCTAAAGGGCACCTGGACACAGCCTGTCTTGCCGAGACTATCCGGACCCATAAAGTAACGACATTGCACTTCGTCCCTTCGATGCTGAGGATTTTTCTTGATGAGCCCGCAGCCGGGTCGCTGCCCTCCGTCCGGCATGTTATCTGCAGCGGGGAAGCCCTTTCAAAAGATCTCTGCTCGCGATTTCACCAGGTCTTTAAAACCGCGGAACTGCATAATCTGTACGGGCCTACCGAAGCCGCGATCGATGTCTCATCTTACCAGTGTCTTCCCGCTGATAAGAGGCCCTGCGTCCCCATCGGCTGGCCGATAGCGAATATCCGGCTTTATATCGTAGACCGTGATTTCAATCTGGCGCCTATCGGCTCCGGCGGGGAGATTTGTATCGGGGGGGTCGGCTTGGCAAGAGGCTACCACCTGCGTCCCGACCTGACGGCCGAGAAATTTTCCCCGGACCCCTTCAGCGGCCTTCCTGGAGCCCGGCTCTATAAGACAGGGGACCTTGCCCGATATCAGCCTGACGGAGCAATAGAATACCTGGGCCGGATAGACCACCAGATCAAGATCCGCGGCTTTCGGGTCGAGCTGGGCGAGATCGAGCTGGCGCTTCTGAAGCAGCCATCGGTAAAAGATGCCGTGGTAATTATGCGCGAAGATACTCCGGGCCTTAAGCAGCTTGCCGCGTATATCGTGCCAAGCGATTCGCAAGGGGAGGAACTGTCCTCCTCTTTCTCGGAAAATCTCCTGGAGGGCTGGCAGAACCTGTTCGATTATCAATACGACCATGATTTCGATGTGGCCGCCACCAGCGATTTCACCACCTGGACCAACAGTTATACCGGTGAGCCTATCCCCGAGATAGAGATGCAGAAATGGGTCGATGAAACGACATCCAGGATCCTGGCAGCAGGTCCGAAGAACATATTAGAGATCGGCTGCGGCACGGGGTTGCTGCTTTATAAAATTGCTCCCCTGATTAATTCTTATCACGGGATCGACGCCTCTATCATAGGGATAAACAGGATCGGGGAGCATCTGGCTAAAACAAGCTTTAAAGATCGGGTCACGCTGGAAAAAAGAATGGCGCATGAGATATCCGGATTGCCGGGCATGCGTTACGATACGATAGTGATCAATTCAGTCGCCCAGTACTTCCCGACCGTTGAATATCTTCTGGAGGTCATAGAAAAATCGCTGGCTTTGCTGACTCCCGGCGGGCATGTTTTTATAGGCGATGTAAGGAACTTCGACCTTGCTTCCGTATTTTATTTATACTCCCGGGCCAGGCGGGCCGCCCCTGGTACGCCTGTCAGCCAGATAAAGGCCCTGGCGGAGATAGACGCTGTTAATGAAACCGAACTGTTCGTAAGCCCGGCTTTTTTTGAATCATTGTCCGTGCGGTTCCCTGAGATCGGCAGTATCGATATTAGCGTTAAATCTTCATCTCATCTGAATGAGCTGACCCAATTCCGCTACGATGTATTACTGACCAAAGGCCCCGCCACGGCTGAGCCGTCACCGGAGGTCTTGCCGGACTTTAGCGGCAATGATTCCCTGGAGCCTGTCGCGCGGGCGCTGCGAAGCCGGAACCCCCGTAATGTTTTAGTGCAGGGGATCCCCAACACCCGCCTGCGTGTGCCGCTGGAATGTTCCCGGCTTTCAGATCTTCTTCCTCCGTCCACGACAGCCTGCAAACTGCTTGCCGAAGCGGATCTCCGGCCCGCCCTGAAACATTTTGACCCCGCGGAACTTTGGCAGCTGGGCGAATCTCTCGGTTATAAAGTAGAGGTCAATTGGGGCGGGGCCGGTCATGCCGGCAGCGTAAACGCGCTATTTAAAAAAAGCGGGAATTATTCGGCCGCAAGGCCGGCCGTTCCGGACAAAATTGAATTCCAGAAACGGATGAAATACTGGGCGAGCGCTCCCCTCCGTATAGACAAGGGCCAGCTATCCGCATTGCTCAAAACCCAGCTCGCGAAAACTTTGCCGGATTATATGGTGCCGGCGGTATTCGTTTTCCTCGGCTCAATTCCGCTGTCCCCGAACGGCAAGATCGACCGCCGGCAGCTGCCTCCTCCCAAGTTCGAAAGCGCTCCCGGACAGGCCCCCGGTTTCGTAAATCCGCTTGAAGAAAAGATCGCGGGCGTCTGGAGCAACCTCCTCAATCGTGATCCGTTTCGAGCGGACGCGGATCTTTTCGAACTGGGCGTTGATTCAATAGTCTCTATGCAGGCGGTCTCGCGTCTTATAAAATTAGACATCCATCTTACGTTCAAAGAGCTCATGGAGAATCCCACTATCGCGGCTCAGGCGAAAATCGCTTCCGCTAAACTTGAAAAGCTTGTTTCCGCTCCCGGCTTCAGGCCTTCCGAAGGTCCCCTCTCTCCGTTGCAGCATTGGTTTTTCTCTCATGAGCAGGTTGAACGTGATCATTGGAATCTGTCGCTCACACTTGCCGTTCAGAACGCTGTCGACCCGGACAAGCTCTCGGAAGCCATCCAGTATGTATTTCAGCACCACGACGCGCTCAAACTCCGGTTTGACCGGCCCGGCAGCCTATGGACCCAGCATGTGTCGCACGCGGGGACGGAGCAGCTCTGCGTACAGAGGATCGACCACTCAAAAATAACCCCGGATAAAGCCGCTGAACAGAGGAAGCTTGCGCGCGCGCGCCTTGCGAAGTCCCTGGATATAGAACAAGGCCCGGTCTCGGGCGCTATACTTTTCGAAGGCGGCCGGCAGGGATCGTCATTTTTGTTCCTGACGGTTCACCATCTGGTCGCCGATGCCGTCTCTCTGCGGATAATCGCGGAAGATATCCAGACCGTTTACGAGCAATTAACGACCGGTAAACAGGTCTTCTTGCCGGCGCCGGGCGCAAATTTCCTCTCATGGACGACAAACCTTGCAAAGATATACAGCAAGCCGGAACGGAGCGAGATCGAGTACTGGAGCCGGATAACGGCGGGCCGCGGCGGTTCCCGGTCCCAAAGGGCTTCCAGCCCCAACTCTGAAATATTATCGGCGACAGAAACCATCTCCGTCGGTCCGGAGGAAACGGCGGCCCTCCAGAAAATGGCCGAGTTACACCGCGCCAGCATGGGAGACGTCGTTCTTGCCGTTTTTGCCCTTGAATTATCCCGTCGGCTCGGTATTGATCTTGTCTATCTGGACGTTGAAGGCCACGGGCGCGACCCGGTCGGGTCCGCGGACGACTTCTCACGGACAGTTGGCTGGTTTTCCAGCCTGTATCCTGTAGCCCTTGACGCCCGCGGAGCCCCGGACCTTGAGGTTATGCTTCAAAGAGTCGTTTCCGCTTTAAGAACGGTCCCCCATTCGGGCATCGGCTTCCGGGCTATTCTTGCTTACTGGCAGGACGGAGCCCAAAGCGGCCTTGAAACCGCCCCAAACCCCTCCATTTGCTTTAATTACCTGGGGAATTTTGACGCTGGGAATAATAAAGCTATTTTCAGCCTGGTTCGCGGCGAAATGGACCCGCTTACGGACCCTAACGCTATTCGCAGTCATGACCTGGATGTTTCCGGCGAAGTCCGGGAGGGGATCCTTTCTACTTCGATAAAATACGGGACGGTTCTGCACGAAAAAAAAGACATAACTGAATTATTGGAACAAATGCGGGGCTCGCTCTCAGGCATCCGTAAAATAAATGCCGGCGCTGACCGTCAGGAATGGCCCCTCACCTCGGTGCAAGAGGGCATGATGTTCGAAAGCAATCTGGCGCCGAATTCAGGTATTTACATAATGCAGATGGCCTGCCGGTTTGAAGGCAATTTTGACAGAGCCGCGTTTATCCGCGCCTGGGCTAAAATAATGGATGCCCACGCGGTCCTGCGATCGGCGTTCATCACGAATGAGACCGGTCATACGCGGGCCATTGTGAGGGAAGGCGTACGCATGCCTGTTTCCGGGCTGGACTGGAGCGGCGTCGACAAAACCCTGCACGCCCGACAGCTCGAAGAATTCCTTAAAACCGACCGCCTCACGGATTTCGACCTGTCCAAGGCTCCGCTTATGCGGGGCGCCCTCATAAAGCTGGACGATCGCAGCCACTATTTTATCTGGACACATCATCATCTCATTTTGGACGGCTGGTCCGTAGGGATCGTTCTAAAAGACCTGTTTTCAGCCTACGTTTCCGAACAGGGTCATTCCGTATCAACGCCTATTCCATCCAGATCCTTCTCAACATACCTTAACTGGCTAGCCGAACGCCGGACCGATTCCTCCAGAGCTTTCTGGCAGTCGGCCCTGGCCGGCCTTGTTAATCCTGCGAAGTTCGGGATCGAGCTTGAAAAGAAAACCGTAACGAATGGTTTGGCTTCAGGGCACGGAAAAGTTTCCCTCAAGCTGGACCCCGCTGAATGTGCAGCTTTAAATACGCTGGCAAAAAACGCCAGGGTGACGCTGAACACGGTTTTCCAGGGCGCCTGGGGCCTTTTGCTTTCCCAGTACTGCGGGCGGAATGACGTCTGCTTCGGGACGATCGTCTCGACCAGGCCGGCTGAATTGTTAACAGGGGATCCTGTTGCCGGTCCTTTTATAAACACGCTGCCATTGCGGCTTAACATTGACAAGGGGCTGGACTGCCACCAATGGCTGCAAACGGTTCAATCAAGCATTGTAGGGATGCTTCCGCATTCCCATTGCTCGCTTATTGACATTCAAAACTGGTCCGGCACCGCCCGCGGAACGGGTCTGTTTGAGAGCATTATTGCGTTCGAGAACTACCCGGTCAGCGATTTAATTAACGGGAACAGCGGCGGATTCAGCGTATGCGGGGTTGAGTGGCGGGAAAGCACCGAATTCCCGTTATCAGTCGTTATCATTCCGGGCGCGGCTATCAGCGTGGATCTGCAGTATCGGTGCGATAGTTACCCGGCCTGGGTCATCGACCGATTGCTGTCGAATTATAAGCGGATCCTGAAAACCCTGTGTGCTTTCCCCAAGCGGCCTTTGGCCGGCCTGGAGATAAATGACGAGAAGGAATCAGAATGGCAGCTCAGGACTTTCAATGATACTCGCTCCTCTTTTCCTTCAGAATCCACCATAATTTCCCTGTTTCAGGACAAAGCGGCCCTGGCTCCTGGAGCGACCGCGCTTGCGGCCGGTGGTGTTCGGCTCACGTTCTCCGAGTTAAATGCTAAAGCGAATCGGCTCGCTCATTATTTACGCTCGTTAGGGTCAGGACCTGGCCAGATCGTAGGGATTTGCCAGGCAAGAGGCATAGATTCTATCCTTTCGATATTAGCGGTCCTGAAAACCGGAGCCGCTTACGCCCCTATAGATCCCGCGCTGCCTGAAGAGCGGATCAAAACGATACTTGAGGATACCGGGATCAAAACGGTACTTGCCCTCGGGGACGTTATTTCAATCCTGCCGGAAGCGAACAAGATCATCGATATCGGCCGGGAGACGCATTTCTGGGCCGGCCTGTCCCCAGATAATTTGCCGGAGACAGGACACCCGTTGAGTCTTGCCTATGTGCTTTTCACTTCCGGGTCCACAGGCAAACCAAAGGCCGTGATGATCCACCATCGCGGACTTGTAAACTATGCGAGCTGGTGTATTGCTGCCTATCATTACGATAAAGGACAAGGCGCCCCGCTTATTTCGTCGCTTTCCTACGATCTGCCCGTGACCGCCGTCTTCGGGGCGTTGATTTCGGGACAAACACTTCATATCCACCCGGAACCCGACACCCTTGATTCCCTTATAGCGGGGTTGCGTACCGGCGCTGATTACTCCGTAGTCAAATTAACCCCGGCCCACCTGGAGGTCCTCAGCCGTTCACTGGAGGCCAGCGACCCGTCCCGGGGCGCCAGGGTATTCGTCATCGGCGGAGAACAATTGCTCGCAGAGACCCTTGATTGGTTCAAGCGCGCCATGCCGGATACGCTGCTGGTCAATGAATATGGGCCGACGGAAACCGTTGTGGGCTGCTCCACGCATACGGTCGGCGCGGCATCCCCTTCTTCAGGGGCGATCCCGATAGGCAGGCCTATCGCGAACACCCAGTTATATATTTTGAACGATGAGATGCGGACTATTCCCCGCGGGGCAACAGGCGAGTTATATATCGGCGGGGAGGGAGTCTGCAGAGGTTATTTCGGGCACCCCGGCCTGACGGCCGAAAAGTTCGTTCCTGACCCGTTCACAACGGCCCCGGGAAAGCGCTTATACAGAACCGGCGACCTCGCCCGCTTCACCGAACAAGGCGAACTCGAATTTACAGGGCGCAATGACTTCCAGGTCAAGGTCCGGGGCTTTCGGGTTGAGCTTGGGGATATTGAAGCCGTGCTGATAAAACAGGAAGGGGTGCGCGCGGCCATTGCCCTGGCTCATGCCGGGCACGACGGCCACACGAAAATTACAGCTTACTTGGTTTCTGATAAAGAGAGCGGGCTCGATAAAGATATTCTGCGCGAGCGGCTTAAGCAGTGCCTGCCGCCGCACATGATCCCGGCGGCGCTTGTAATACTTGAAGCTTTTCCTCTCACCGCGAACGGGAAAGTGGACCGTCATGTGCTGGAGAAATTACCCGCAGCTAATGATCGCGCCGAACCAGACACGACGTTCACCCCCACAGAACAAAAGCTCGCTGTTTTCTGGCAGGAGATCCTGGGCTGCGGGCAAATCGGCAAGCATGATGATTTTTTTGCCGCCGGCGGACACTCCTTAATGGCTTCGCGGGTGCGAGCCCGGATCAAATCGGAGTTCGGCCTCGAGATGCCGTTAAAGGTCGTTTTCGAACAGCGGACTATCTCCGAGCTTGCGCTTGCGGTGGATAAATTAGTGCAGGAAGCGGAAGGAGCACTCCTCGATCGGCTTGAACAGCTCTCCGATGAAGAGGCGCGGGAACTCTTATCGAAAGAGGACCTTTAAAATGCCCGACAAAGCCGACCGTTTTAAATCGCTAAGCAAAGAGAAGCAGAAACTCTTCGAACTGCTGCGCGCGAAGAAATCCGGCGAGCGGAGGAATCCAGGCCTGGACGGAACCCCGCTTAAGAGCGGCCGCCCAAAACTTTGCTTTATGCAGGAGCAGATCTGTTTCTCGGAAAGCCTGAACCCGGGGAACGCTTCCTACAATATTCCCGTATCTCTCCGGCTCAACGGCAAACTGGATATTGAGGCCTTAAATCTCGCGATACAGAACGTGGCCGCACGGCATGAAGCTTTTAGGACGGCTTTTTTCAATGAACGGGGAATTTGGCGTCCCGAGCTGCAGGAAGTTGTAAGGCTTTCAGCCGCCATAGAAGATCATCCCGGGCAAACTGGCGAGGAGACTATCAATGCCCGCATGCTGGAAGAAACGCAAAGGACCTTCGATCTGGGCCTGGCCCCGCTTGCCCGGATATTCGTCTTCAATAACTCGGAGAATTCCGCTTTTTTACACATAGTAATGCACCACCTGATCTCTGACGGCTGGTCTTTTTATGTATTTTTAGAGGAAATAGCCGAATCCTATAATGCTTTTCTAAGCCGGCGCGCGCCTGACCTGCCGCAAGCGGGGCGTCAGCTTTCAGAGTTCGCTAATTGGCAGCACCGGCGCTTGGCCGAGAATTCCTGGGCCTCACACCTGACTTACTGGCAAAAAGAATTACACAGGACCGAGTCACTGGAACTTCCCGTTGATTTCCCGCGTCCGGCGAAGCTATCGACCGCGGGGAACCGTTTCAACTTTAAACTCCCGCAATCACTTGTCCGGGCGCTGGCATTATCCGGACAGAAAGCGGGAGCTACTCCATTTGGCGTTTTTTTTACCGGATTTCAAATATTACTTCATAGATATACAGATCAAAACACCTTCGCGGTCGGCATTCCCTCCGCGAACAGGGGCCTGAAAGGGACAGAGCGGATCATCGGGCCATTAATTAATCCGGTAGCCGTACGCGCTGATTTTACGGATGACATGACGGTACAAGCGGCGCTGGATAGTTCCAGGGAAAGAATTCTTAATGCCCTCGAATACCAGGATTGCCCGTTCGAACTTGTCGTCAGGGCGCTTAATCCCGTCCGTGATCCCAGTAAGATGCCGGTGTTCCAGGTTCTATTCAATTACCAGGTATCACCCGGCTCCGCTATAAAAATGAGCGGGCTGGATATTTCGCCCCTGCCGGCCGTAAGCCGCACCACTAAAGCTGACCTGGAGCTTGATCTGCTCCAGGGGACGGACGGAGTCGACGCCTCGTTTGAATACAGTACCAGCCTGTTTGATAGTTCAACGATAGAACGGATGGCCGGGAGCTACATTAACTTGCTGGAAAGCATGCACTCCGATCTGACGGCCCGGGTAGAAGAGCTCCCGCTGCTCACTGAAAAAGAATATTACAAGATCACCCGGTCATTTAATTCCACGGATACGGTTTTTACCGGCGAACGGTGCATCCTGGACTGCTTCGCGTCCCAGGCGCGGATCCGGCCCAGCGCCGGGGCGACGGTTTTTGAAGGTGAAAACTACAGCTATGGGGAACTTGACCGCTTGTCCTCGCTGTTCGCCGCGCGGCTGACCAAAAGCGGCGTCCAGCGCGGCAGCCCCGTCGGATACCATGGCGAACGGTGCAAAGACTTAATGGTCGCCGTGCTCGGCATCCTTAAAGCCGGCGGAGCGTACGTCCCGTTGGACCCGGCTTTGCCAAAAGACCGGATCGATTTCATGATAGAGGACTGCGCGTTCCCGGTGATCGTTTCACAAACAAAATGGGCCGCCTCTTTAACAGATTTTGCCGGGAAGTTGGTAGTGTTGGACGACGATGCCTGGAAAACCGGTATCACCCCGGCGGAACCGGTCTCTTTGGCTGACGATGATCTTGCGTATATTATTTATACGTCCGGGACTACCGGCAGGCCGAAGGGTGTCAGGGTTCATCACGGCGGGTTGCGAAACAGGTTGCTTTGGATGCAATCCGAGTATCAGCTTACTTATGAAGACCGGATCCTGCAAAAAACGCCGCTATCGTTCGATGTCTCTATCTGGGAACTATTTTGGCCGTTGATGTCCGGTTCCAAATTGGTCATAGCCAGACCCTTGGGCCATACGGACAACATTTATCTGGACACGATTATTCAAACCGAACGAGTAACGGTCCTGCATTTTGTTCCTTCCATGCTGCAGATCTTTGTCGAGTTTTCCAAAGGGCATGAACTGCAAAACTTACGGCTTGTATTTGTCAGCGGGGAAGCGTTGCCATACGAGTTAAAAGACCGTTTTATCGCCAATTTCCCGGAAGTGAAACTGCATAACCTCTATGGTCCTACCGAAGCGTCGGTCGATGTCACCTATTGGGACTGTTCCCAAGAGGATCCGGACGGCCGCCGGATACTGCCGATCGGGCGGCCGATCGCCAACACCCAGATCTATATTTTAGACAAACGGAAACATCCCGTACCTGTCGGCGTCCATGGGGAACTTTATATCGGAGGCGTGGGTGTCGCCAAAGGCTATCTTAACCGTCCGGCGCTAACGGCGGAAAAGTTCATCCCCGACCCGTTCAAGAAAACCGGGGTGCTTTACAGGACAGGCGACCTGGCGAGATTTTTGCCGGCCGGAGCGATAGAATACCTGGGCCGAAATGATTTTCAGGTAAAGATCCGGGGCTTTCGCATCGAGCTGGGAGAGATCGAAACGACACTCACGGGCATTTCCGGCGTACGGGAAGCCGTTGTCGCGGCGGAAACAGATCACCTTGGTGCCAAGCGGCTTGTAGCCTATGTGACGTTCGAAAAAGGCGCTGCTTTAACATCCCGGGAAATGAGCCGGCATTTAGCGGACAGGGTGCCGGTTTATATGGTGCCGTCCCTTTACATAGTGCTTGAAAGCATGCCGCTCTCATCCAATGGGAAAATAGACCGCAAAGCCTTGCCGAAAGCCGCCGACGCCTCCCTGCAGGAAACCGTTCATGAATACGAGGCGCCGCGGACGGAGCTCGAAAGGCGATTGTTGAATATTTGGCAGCAAGTCCTGGGCCTTCCCAAAATAGGGATCTTCGACAACATCTTTTCGATCGGAGGCGATTCGATCAGGACTCTCCGGATAGCCGGTCTTGCTCAGGACCAGGGCCTGGCAGTAACGGTTGCTCTGATCCTTAAGAATCAGAGTATCTCTGAGCTTGCCCTCGCGATCGGTGAAAACAAGATATCCGGGGCTGAGCGTGAAAAGCAAAGTTTGCCTTTTGAGCTCATTGATGAGGAGACCCGGGCTCGCATGCCAAACGGGATAGAAGACGCCTATCCCTTGGCCCAGCTTCAATCAGGAATGGTCTTTCATTTGGATCTTGACCCCTCTTCTTCCCTTTACCAGAATGTCGACTCAATACATATTGAAGGGCCTCTTGATCTCGAGCTGTTCAAAGAAACCTTAAAACGGACCGTCGCCCGCCATCCCGTACTCCGCACGTCTTTTGACTTCACCTCCTACTCGGAGCCGCTTCAGCTGGTCCACTCTCGAACGGAAATCCCGCTTGAGATCTCGGATTGGACGGGACTTGATCCTGAAGATCAGGAAAACAGGATCAACAAACTTGTCGAGCTGGAAAAAAAGCGCTTATTCGATATTAGCCGCCCACCGCTCATCCGGTTCCTCATTCACCTTCGAACTCCCAACAGCTTTCAGCTGACAGTTCCGCATCACCACGCGATACTTGACGGATGGAGTCTTTCCGCTCTCTGCGTAGAAGTGTTTTGGACATATCAGCGGCTTTTGGAGAATCGGGACTTGCCCATAGAGCCGCCGGCAGCATCCAAGTTCCGGGACTTTGTCCGCGCGGAAACCGGATCTCTGAAGAATAGCGACACCAGGAAGTTCTGGCTAAGAGTGTGTGAAAACTCTTCTATCGCAAAAATACCCGGCGATACTGTTAACAGCACTTCCAAGTTCCAATTTTCAGAAGTAAACACGGTAATCCCGCAGCCGTTGGTCGATGGGCTGTTTGCCAGGGCTAAGTCATTACAAGTCAGCTTGAAGACAATGCTTCTTTCCGCCCACGTCTGCGCTATAGCTCACTTGTCAGGAGAGACCGATATCTCGACAGGGCTGGTCACGTCAGGAAGGCTTGAAGCTTCGGACGGAGACAAAGTTCTGGGGCTGTTCCTGAACAGCGTGCCTATCCGGGTAAGATCGGATGGGGGGAGCTGGACGGAATTAATTCGAAAGGTAAGCGAAGCGGAACTGAAGATGTTTCCCCACAGAAGATTTCCCCTGGCCGAAATACAGCGTTTGAATAACGGAGAGCCGCCCTTTGAGACGCTTTTTAATTTCACGAATTTTCATCTTCTGGAAGAGCTGTCAGATTTACCTAAGTTCAAGATACGTGATCAGCGGTCATTCACCAGGGCTAATTTCCCGTTTGCCGCAAGTTTCGACCTCGCCGCTGCCGGCACGGGAAAGCTGAATTTGAGCCTGTTATACGATTCGAAGCGCTATAGTTCAGAGAAAATAGAAGATATCGGCAGGCTGTACATTCGGATCATGGATACCATTGTAAAGGACCCTGGCCAGCCAATCGGGAATTCATGTTTACTGACGGACCGCGAGCGCCAAAAAGTATTGCTGGACTTTAATGATACGGGGGCTTCCGATCCTGCGGGGCTTTGCCTGCATCAGCTGTTTGAGCGGCAGGTCTTAAAATCCGGAGGATCGACCGCGATTATCTCGGATAACCGGTTAATGACATATGATGAGCTGAACAGGTCCGCCAATCAGTTGGCGCGTCATCTGCAGAGTTTAGGGGTAGGTCCTGAATCGCTGGTGGGGATAGCGGTAGAGCGCAGCCTTGAGATGATCGTAAGCCTGGTTGCGGTCCTTAAGGCGGGAGGGGCTTATGTGCCAATAGACGCTTCGTACCCCGCGGACCGCATCGCGTACATGCTGGAGGACTCAAAAGTGAAGGTGCTTTTGACCCAGGAGCGGCTTCTGCCAAAAATGCCGGATACCGGCGCGCAGGTCGTTTGCCTGGACCGGGACAAAGAACAGTGGGCGGCGCAGAATGTGTCGAACCCGGCGGCCGGAGTGAGCGATAAGGATCTCGCTTATGTTATCTACACGTCCGGATCTACGGGAAGCCCCAAAGGCGTAATGATACAGCATGGCTCTTTGGCCGCCTACATGCAGGAAGTGGTGGATCTTTACGATTTATCCGATTCGGACCATCTGTTCCAATTTTCATCCATAAGTTTTGACGGGGCAGGGCCTGAGATCTATCCGCCGTTAATATCGGGGGCAAAGCTGTCGATCCGGAGCGACAGAGACTCCCTGGTCCCCGTCGACCTTCATAAACGGTTTTGTGATCTGGGAATTACTAAGACTTTCCTCCCTACGGCGTACTGGCATCAATTTGTGACCTCCATCGCCGGGCAATCAATGCCCATGCCGCCGGCTTTAAAAGCCGTCTCCATAGCCGGTGAAGCCGCGCAGTTAAATAAAGTCACACTTTGGCTGGATCGCTGGGGCGCTACTACGTCGCTGATCAATTTGTATGGCCCGACGGAGGCGACAATAGGCGCGACCGCTTTCAAGTTCCCGGTAAATTGGCGGCCGGAGAAGGATATTGTCCCGATAGGCACGCCGATCAGAAAAGTCCGGATTTACATACTTGACTCAAATGACCAGCCGACGCCGATCGGCGTGACCGGGGAGATCCACATTGGCGGCAGACAAGTCGCGCGAGGCTATTTAAACCGTCCCGACTTAACGGCCGAGAAGTTTATCCCTGACCCGTTCTGCAAAAGAGAAAATGGCCGGTTGTATAAAACAGGCGATCTGGGAGCGTGGCTGCCCGACGGCAATATTAAATTCATAGGCAGAGCCGATTCCCAGGTAAAGATCCGCGGTTTCCGGATAGAGCCCGGCGAGATTGAACTCCGGTTGGCGGAGCATCCGAAGGTAAAGGAAGTCCTGGTCGTGGCAAGCGCCGGCCAGTATGACGACCGGCATCTGGTTGCATACATCATATGCAAATCGGACCCGGTCCCGGACATCAAGGAATTCCGGACTCACTTATTGAAGTCACTGCCTGACTACATGGTCCCCGCGGCGTTCGTAACAATGGATTCCTTTCCATTGAACGCCAATGGAAAAGTAAACCGGAAAGCGCTGCCCTCGCCGGACTATACGGCGAAAGAGAAGGCTTATATAGCTCCGCGCACTCCGACCGAACAAGCGGTATCCGAGATCATTAAAGAAGTGCTGGGGATCGGGCGCATAAGCATGACGGAAAGTTTCTTCGAGCTCGGAGGGAACTCGCTGCTGGCCATCAGGGTGATCGGCCAATGCAGGAAACTTTTCGGGCCTGGAATCTCATTGCGCATGTTATTTGAATTCCCGGGAATAGAACGTTTTGCGGGGGCCATAGAGGAATCCGGAGGAGGATGTTTCTCTGAAAGAGGCGCTTTGATCCCTCTTACAATCGAGGGGCCAGGCCAATACCTCATATGTGTTCATGGCGCCGAGGGGATGCCATTCGTTTTTCGAAAGCTGGCCGTAAGTCTTTCGGATCATTATCGCGTTTACGCGTTCCAGGCCCCGGGGCTTTTTGGCGACCGGACTCCTTATCTGAGCATCGACGAGTATGCGGAGCACTATCTTTCTGAAATCAGGAAATTATGCAAAGAAGCCCCGTATGTTTTACTGGGTTATTCCGCCGGCGGGGTTATAGCCCATGAAATCGCAGCCCGGGCCCAGGGAACGGCAATTCAACCCAAGGCCTTGTTTTTAATAGATAGCTTTCTCCCGTCGGTACTTCAATCGGCTTCAATACAGAGTCTATTCGCCGCCATGTCCGGAACTCTGTCTAAATTCTCTCCTGACATCTTAAATGACCCGCGTTGGACCGTAGATTTTTATTCATCGCTATCAAACGCGATTAAATCCGCCGCTTCGACAGGCGCGCTAAGAGTCCGCGAGATACTGGATTCAATCGAAGCCTTCTCGGCCCGGAGTCCTGGTGCCGATTTCGCAAAGGCAATTAATTTAGCAAAGATATATTTGTCGATCGTATATTCCGTATCGCAACACAAGGCGAAACTTGCAAGTGTTGATGCTTATATCTTTAGGGCGAAAAGGGCCGGTTCAGCTATGGCGCAGGATAGTTCCGGTGAATGGTTAAACCACATTAAAGGTAAAATAGAAACGATGGAGATTGATGCCGGGCATGACGCGTTATTAGAGGGAAATAGCTGTGAAGAAATCAGCCGGTCGTTGCGGGATTTTATCCGGCCATATTTATCTAAAGCAGGTGAGTGAGTAGGGGGCCAGGTCTTGAAATTCAGCGATTAAAATTGAAGATAAGACTAATCGCCCGCCGAGTGATATAATAGTTTTAACATGCCCCCAGTTAAACCCTGCAAAACCTATTTCCTCGGAGACGCCTGCCTTTGCTGGGAGCTGGGGGACGCCATAGACCGGCTGACCTCCCTGCAGGTGCTTTACGTCTACAGGCTGCTCAAGAAGAACGGCGAGCTGGCGCGGCTGGGCGTGCACGACCTGGTTCCTTCCTATACTGCCCTGGCTGTCCACGCCGACCCGCTCTGCGACTGGAAGGCGGTGCGCCGCCTGGTGGACGGCTGCCTGGCCGCGATCCCCGCCGACGAGGCCGGTCTGAAGGAGCGCTCCGTGCGGCACGTGCTGCCGGTGTCCTACCACGGCGAGGACCTGCAGCGCGTGGCGGACCACGCCGGGATCGCCCCGGACGAGGTTATAAGGCGCCACACCGCCCCCGAGTACCTGGTGGCCATGATAGGTTTCCGGCCCCATTTCCCCTACCTGCTGGGCCTCGACAGCAGCCTGGTCACGCCGCGGCTGGACTCGCCGCGCCTGGCGGTGCCGGCCGGCGCCGTGGGCATAGGCGGCGAGCAGACCGGCATCTACCCGGAGACTTCGCCCGGAGGCTGGAACATACTCGGCATGACCTCGCCGGAACTTCTTTACACCATAGAGCCCGGAGACACGGTGGTCTTCACGAGGGCCGAAGAATGATGCTGATAAACTGCGACATCGGAGAGCAGGGCCCCCTGCACGAAGGCGACCGCGCGCTGATGGCTTTCATCCATATCGCCAATATCGCCTGCGACGGCCACGCCGGGGACAAGGAGAGCGTGGCGGCTTTCCGCGCCATGGCCGAGCGGCACGGCGTGCGCGTGGCGGCGCACCTCTCCTATCCCGACAAGCCGAATTTCGGCCGCGCCCTCATGGAGATAGCCGACGAGAACCTGCTGGCCGCCCTGGACGCGCAGCTTGCGCTTCTGCCCGGGGTGAAGCTGGTTAAATTCCACGGCGCGCTTTACAACCAGGCCTGCCGCGACGCACGCCTGGCCGGGCTGCTGGCCGGCTGGCTTAAGCGGTCCGGAGTCTCCGGCGTGCTGGCCCCGGCCGACTCCGAGCTGGGCGCCGCCGTGTATAAACTGAGCCTGGCCGTGTTTCGCGAGGCTTTTCTGGACCGGCGCTATTCTTACGACGGGGCCGCCGGCCACCTGCGCCTGGTGTCGCGCGGGGCCGGCAAAGCGGTAATAACCGATGTGGACGAAGCCCTGGCCCAGGCCGACGAGATAATTAAACGCGGCAGGGTCAACGTCAGCGGCGAACCGGCCAGGCCCGCCTGGAAAGAGATCAAGGCCGACACCGTCTGCATACACTCCGATTCGCCGATAGCGCTGGAGCTGGCGCGGAAGCTGCGCGCGGCGCTGGACCAGGCTGAAAAGGCCGCCGCGGCCTCCGGTGTGAGGGGCAATATACGCCTGGTAAAACCCGGTTTCTGCGGGACCGCCGGCCTGCCGGCTTACGGCAGGCAGCACATAGGCGTCTCGCCGGGCGGGGCCATGGATTGTTTTTCACTGAGGCGGGGGAACCTGATGCTGGGCAACCCCGAAGGCAGCCCGGCCCTGGAGATACTGGGGCCGCCGGAGATAGAGTTGCTGACTCCGGGCCGTTTCGTGCTGACAGGCGCGCGCCTGGTGGCTTTCCTGCACCGCGGGAGCGCCGAGCCCGTAGTGGTGGAGCACAGCCGGGTCTACGAGGCCGAAGCCGGCGACAGGCTCAAGTTCGGTGAAAAGCGCTACGGCCTGTACACCTATTTCTGCTTCAGGGGCCGGGAGGGCGGCGCCCCCGCGCTGGCGGAAGCGGTGACTTTCGCCGCCGTCAGCGGCTGGGCCGACCCGCAGGGGCGCATCCGCGTGCTGCCCGGCCCGGAATACCACTGCCTGGAAGAGCCGGGGCAGTTCTTCTATACCCAGTGGCGCACCACCTTCAAGATGGACAAGATGGGCATACGCCTGGCCGGAGAGCCGGGGCTGAAATGTCCCACCGGCAACATGATCTCGGGGGCCGTGGCCGACGGAACCATACAGCTGACGCCCGAATCCCCGATCATCCTGCTGCGGCACCGCCAGACCACCGGCGGCTACCCGCTCATCTTCAACGTGATCTCGGCCGACATGGACCTGCTGGGGCAGTACGCCCCCAACCAGGCCATCCACTTCGTGCAGGTCACGCTGGACGAAGCCCGCGACTTCGCCCGGCAGAAAGAAGAGTCCCTCGCGAAACTCCGCCGGGCTCAGCCGGGTAAAAAATAATAAAGCAGCCGTTCCCAACCCGACACACCCTTGTCGGGGTCGTCTGCTATGCTATTTGTGCGGCAGGGATTTGTATAAACTCGGCAAGGGGGCATTATGGGAAACCTGAATAAAGTGATGCTGATCGGGCGGCTGACGCGGGACCCGGAGGTGACGGAGTTCAAGAACGGCGGCAAGGTAGCCAACCTGGGCTTCGCCGTGCACAATGTGCGCAAGAACGCGCAGACCGGCGAGTGGGAGGAAACCCCGGTGTGGCTGAACATGAAGGCCTTCAACCACGAGCCCGGGCGCAAACTGGCCGACCTGGCGGCCAAGCTGCACAAGGGGCGGCAGGTGTTCGTGGAGGGCCACCTGGTGCTGGAGCAGTGGGACGGCAAAGAGGACGGCAAGCACCATTCCAAGCTGTTCGTCTACGTGGACGGCATAGAGTTCACGGGCGAGAAACCCGCGGCGGAAGGCGAGCCCGCGCCCGGCCCCGCGGACCACGCCCCCGGCGAGCACGTTGAAGACGCGGGCTGGCCGGGAGAACCGGCCCAGGCCCCCAGGCCGGCCAAGGCCGTCCGCCGGAAATAATCCGCCCGGAAATAAAAAACCGGAGGTTTTTGCCTCCGGTTTTTTATTAGAATAGGAGAAGAGGCGCTGCCTGAACGGGCAAAAGGCTCCGCCGGTTCTTAATAATGTCGCCAAGGGAGGCTAGATGATATTGAAAGACAAAGCTATCGACGATAAAGCGGCTGTCGCCGCGCTCCGGGAGTACCTGATCTTCTCCCACTCTGTCCTCAGCGTGAACTTTCCCGAAGTGGCGGGCTTGGACCCCGTTAAAGCCGCCGATTTCCTTATTCACCTGCGCAAAACCGGCAGGATCAGGATAGAACTTTTCAACGAGTCGCCCGCCCGGATCGGCTGCCGCATAATCGAATTAGACGCCGCGGCGCAGTGAAATAATATCCGCGATGGACAGACTCGATAACCTGAAAAAGACTCTTTGCGAGATGCATTCGGCAATTGAGGCTTATATGTCCGCCTTCAGGGGGGACAGCGCCGCGCTTCGCGCGCTGGATGAGCTGCGCCGGTTATCCAGGGCCGCGCTGAACGAGCTTTCCGAGCCCGCCGGTGAGCCGCTCCGGGATCCGAAGGGGCCAGGCGCATTAACGCCCCGGGAGCTTGAGATACTGTCGCTTATCGTGGCGGGGCTCGCGAACAAAGAGATCGCTTACAGGCTTGAAATTTCGGACCGCACCGTGCAGTTCCATATCCGTTCCATTTTTGAAAAGACCGGCGCCCGCTCGCGCACTGAAGCCGCCGTCCTGGCCTTAAAAAAACACCTCCTGAAACGAAAACCGCACTGATCCCCGGCGCCCCCTACCTGTGGTAAATGCCGATACCGCTGTGAAATCTTTTCTGGTAGACTCTGAAAGACAAGGCCGGTATCCTGGGAGGAGTTATGAAAAACAAACGATCATCCGCGGGGAAAAGCAAAGAAGGTAAAATGGCATCGCTGCAGGGCGCCCTCGGCCCGCTCTGGAAATACTACTCCGACAACGAGGTGAGGGAGATCTTTATAGACGCTTTTGACAGGGTATCCATAGAAAGGAAAGGAAAGCTTGAAGCGGTCCCCCCGCCGTTCGCGTCCAGGGCGGCTGTCGCGGCTCTGGTAAGGTCATTGTCCGCGCTTCCCGGAAATTCGTCGCGCCGGCTAGGCGGACGCGGCGGCGCTAACGTCGTGCTGGACATCAGCCTTTCCGACCAGGCAAAAGTGACCAGCGCCGAAGGGGCGGCATACCATGCGGTGATGATCAGGAAGCGCCCCGGCGGGCCTATGGGCTGGCCTGAGCTGATTAAATTCGGCTGCATTCCGGAAGAGGGGAAGAAGCTTTTTGACAAAATCGTCGAACAAAGGAAAAGCGTCCTGGTCGCCGGAAGCAACGCCTCGGGCAAGAGCACGCTGGTAAATGTGTTTGCCGACGGCATGCCCGCCGGCAGAAGAATAGTGGCCATCCAGAACAATTCGGATCTTATCCTGAAGCATCCGTCGTGCCTTTGCCTCGACGCCTCCTCCGACGCTGAATTCGTGGAGCTGCTCCTGAACGCGGATAAATTCTCACCGGATTATCTCGTAGTGGACGAGCTGGACGTGATAGGCGTTCCCGAGGTTGTAAGGGCCATGAGGAACGGGGTGGCCGTCGCCGCGTCCTGCTATGCCGGGAGCGTGCTGGACGCCCTTAAAAGAGTCGAGTATATGTACCTTTCGTCGAAAACGACTTTCGGCCTGGACGAAATACGCTCTATGCTCGCTTCGGGCATCGGCTATGTCAGCTTCCAGGAGCGCGCCGCGGACGGCAAAAGGCGCGTAGTCGACCTTTCGAGGATAATGGGGTATGAGGACGGGCACTATATCATCGAGCCTCTCATGAAGTATGTTTACGAGACGGCCGCTTTCGAACTGACCCCCGCCGGAAAAGCGATGATCTTGGAAAAGGCAGCATGAGCTTCTGTTATTTGTTGCTTGTTTATGCGGCAGGGGTGCCGGGACCTACCTGCACACCCGGTTAAGTTCCGCGATATCTTTATCCGTCAATTGCAGGCCCCCGCCGTTGTTTACCGGGTACATGAGGCTTTCCGCGCCGGCGACGTGGTCCAGGCCCAGGGCGTGGCCCAGCTCGTGCGCCAGCAGGCTCACCAGCTGCTCGCGGTCCGTGTACTTGTAGACCTCTATCGTCTGTATCCCGCTTAAGATCCTGTACGTGCCTTCCTCGTGCCTGCCTATGGCCGAGCCGGCGCGGTTGTACTGCTCGACGTTGATATTAAGCTGCACGATAAGCTGGTTGAGCGTGGTGCCCAGCGCGTTGAGGGTGTCGACGTCCCTGTTCACAGCGTCCTCTATCATTTTAATGCCGCCGAACTGCATGGAGAGCGCCGCCTTCTTTGTCTTGACGCGCCAGAGTTCCGCGGACTCGGCGCTGCCCTGCCGGTTCAGGCGCCGCACCTCGGCGTTGTAAGCGGCCTCCCTCTCCTTGTAGCGGCTTATTATGGCCTTGAGCCTGGCTTCTTCCGACTCCACCTTCGCGATGAGCTGTTCGAACCTGGCTTTCAGCGCTTTGTAGGACTCCAGGCTCAGGTCCGTCGTGATGCCCAGCGCCTTGAGCTTGTCCAGCGAGGCCTGGCGGTTGTCGTAGACGAGGCTTATCGTAACGGTGCCGCTGCCCGGCCTGAATTCAAAAAGGTTCCTGCGCGCAGGGCCCTCCCAGGCGGTTTCGGCTTCCCTCAGGGCGCCGGCCAATTCCTCCGGCGTGAGGGTGTAGCCGGCGTCGATGGCGCCTATGGAATAGGTGATGGGTGAGGAGCAGGGGAATATCTTCGCCCGGAGGAGGTGCGCCACCCCCCGGAGCTGGTCTTGCTTCGTATGCCACTGGTGCCAGGCGGCGCCCAGGGCCGCTATGAGCATAAACCAGCTTAGGAACTTGCGCATCAGTTAATTATACGATTTCCGGCCCGGCGTATCGGCGTGGTTCGGCGGTAAAAAGGCTGTCGCGGGTTTGCGTTTTTGGTATTATTTAAATTATGAAGCAAGTTACGGCCGCGGTGATAGAGAAGGACGGGAAGATCCTGATAGCCCAGCGCAGGCAGGGCGACGCTTTGGGCGGGAAATGGGAATTCCCCGGCGGCAAGCTGGAGCCGGGCGAGACGCCGGAACAGTGCCTGCGGCGCGAGCTGATGGAAGAGTTCGGCGTCGACACCAGGATCGGCGGTTTTATCTGCTCAAGCAAGTTCGAGTATAAACATCTCCCTGTCGAACTGCTGGTGTACCGGGCGGAACACCTCTCCGGCGAGTTCAAGCTGAACGAGCATGACCGTCTTGAGTGGGTCGCCCCCGGAGACCTGTTAAAATACGATCTTTCCAGCGCGGATATCCCCGTGGTGGCTGTTCTTCTCCCGGGAGGGAAGCCCGGCGCTTCCATGCCGCCGGGAATGCGGGAAGAGCTGGCGGCCAGGGAGAAGCTGCAGGCGCTGTCCGACAACGACCCCGTCTGCCCCGACTGCAAAACCCGCATGGTCCTGCGCATCGCCCAGCGCGGCCCCGTCGCCGGCTCCAAGTTCTGGGGCTGCCCCAACTACCCCGGATGCCGCGCCACTATAAGTTTAGATAAAAAATAAATTATGACCACGCTAACACAATGTCCTGATTGCGGAAAGGAAGTCTCCGCCGCTACCTCGCTCTGCACGGGGTGCGGCAGGCTCGTCCAGCTTCAGGCCGAAGCGCCGGTGCAGGCCGCCATACCGGGATCAGCGGGCTCTTCCCGCTGGAGCAGTCTTAAAAATTTACTGGTTATTTGCGCCGGCGTGGCCCTGTTCAGTCTTGGCGTGCTGGCGCTTTACCATTACCTGCCGCGCCGGGACGCGCCTCCCGCGCAGGCGGAGAAGCCAGCCGCGCAGGAAGCCGGCGACAGGGCGGACAGGGGAATTGTTCCGGAAGGGCTCCCCGCGGCGACGGACTTCATCCCCCTGAAGCGGGGCCTGGCGGAGATAGAAAAACTTTACGGGAAGAGCATGGAGTTGGTGAGCTCGGCCCCGATCGGCCCAGGCCCGCTGGAGGGCGGCACGCTCAAGACATACAGGACCGAAACGGCCACCGACGAGATCGCGTTCAGGGAAGACAGGGTGTACAAAAGGATTCTGGCTTTCAATATCTCCGAGATCGAGGGGGAGGTGGCTTCGTTCTGTTCTTCCGTGTATCTCCTGGCCCTTTATCCGACGGCGTACGATATTAAATACTCCCGGGACGCCGTCCCGGCCGGGGTCCGGGCTAACTCCGGGACATTCGGCGCTAAATGCGCCGCTCTGCGCTCCTCGGGCGGGGTGGCGGCGGAGCAGTATGAAATTGACGGCGATTATGTTTTTGGCTGTATAAACCAGGACAATACCAGGTTGGAATTCGTGATCACTTCCGAAGGGCTGTTCAAAACGGAGAGACTAAGCCGCTCCGCGCGATAAGAAAAAGGTGGCACGCAACTTTTCCTTGATGGCCGGGCGGATATAAATATGACCGAAAAATCGTGCGGGTGCGGCGAGCCTTGCGGCGGTAAGGCCCGGGACGGGGACAGGCCTGCCTGCCCCGTTTGCGGGGAGGCGGGCGAAATTGTGCCGGGAAATACGGTGAGGAAGCTGCTTAAGCCCGGCCATGCCGCCCCGCATGACAGATACTTGATCTGCGAAAACCCCGATTGCGCGGTCGTTTATTTCCATCCGAAGGGTATTATGTTCAAACAGGAGGACGTTTCTGTCCCTGTTTTTTTCAAGGCGGGGGCGGAGCCCGTGTACGCCTGCTACTGCGCGGGGGTTACTAAAGCCCAGGTGCTGGCCGCCGTCGAGAAAACAGGGGCTACGCGCTGGTCCGTGATAATCAAGGAGATAACCGGCGCGGTGCCGAAATGCAATTGCGGTGAGAAAAACCCGCTGGGCGAGTGCTGCTCGGGGAACGCTTACGCCGCGGCTATAGCCGAATCCTCCGTCAAGCCCGCGCCCACCAAAAAATCCCGCGACCCGCTGCACGGCCTTACGCTGGAAGCTCTCCTCACTTACATGGTAGGGCTGCACGGCTGGGAAGGGCTGGGGCAGCGCATTCCCATCCGCTGTTTCCAATACGATCCCAGCATAAAGTCCAGCCTGACTTTCCTGCGGCAAACGCCCTGGGCGCGCGAGAAGCTGGAGAACTGGTACATCTGCGAGGTCCCGAAAGCGAAAAAGTAGAAAGATCCCGGGGGACAAAAAAACCGGAGCGGGGGCCCCGGTTTTTTGATAAAAAACGCGTTTTACCTGGCGGCCTGGTCCTTAAGCTGGCTGAGAGCCGCCGAGCTCCAGTCCTCCGGAATGGAGGGGTCCCAGGCCAGGTTCACAGGCGAAAACCGCTCTTCCACCGGCTTTTCGGCCGTTGCCGCGGGCTCTTCCGTGACTATCAGATTCACGGGGCCTAACGCGTCCCTGCCAGGCGCGGGAATGGTGAAAGACTGCGTTCCGGCGGTGGTCAGGTAGATCTTGGCGCCGGCGTTCCTGAGGCGGCCCAGCGTCTCCATGTGGGGGTGGCCGTAATTGTTGTTCACGCCTACGGAGATGAAAGCGTAGTCCGGCCGCACGCGCGCCAGGAAGGCGTCGCTGGTGGAAGTGCGCGAGCCGTGATGCCCGACCTTGAGTATGTTGGACTGGAGCCCCGATTTGAAGTGGCTCAGCATCTCGGTCTCTATCTCGGAATTCGCGTCGCCGGTCAGCAGGATGCCGTTGCCGTTGTAGTAAAGCCGCATCACCAGGGAGCAGTTGTTGGTCTCGTCGTTATTGTGCATCTGGACCGGCTCCCAGCAGGCGTTGAAGACCTTGATGGTCACTTTCGAGTCCCAGTTCAGGTTATCGCCCGGTTTGGGATAGTGGGTGGCGCAGCCCGGCTCGGCCGCGGCCAGTTCGCGCAGGTTGTTGTCGCCGATAGCGTCCACGTTCTCGGCCTTGGTGTCGTAATAATTGTTGACCTGGTAGTCGGAGAAAATTTTCTTGAGGCCCCTGTAATGGTCGCTGTGGGGGTGGGTCAGGGCTAAGTAATCTATTTTGGTCACGCCTTTGGATTTCAGGAAACTGTCTATAAGCACGCCGGAAGGGCCGCCGTCTATCAGCGCGTTCCTGCCGTTGGGAAATTCGATATAGATCGCGTCGCCCTGGCCGACGTTCACGAAAGAGACTTTCAGCTGGGCCCGGAGGCCGGAGGCGCTGAACAAGACGAGGGCCAGGCAGGCCAGGAGCATGCGCATGTGGTTTTTCTTTGCAGCGGGAGTTGTTATCCTCATTAGTATTAGTATACGTATATGCGCCTTTATTGATAAGTGCCAAAGGGCCTACGCCGCCATAGGCCAAAGGTCTGTTTTAAAAGGTCGGGGGACGGGCCGCTTTTCACTGATATGGACGAATATTCTATAACTTCGGTCGCCGGGACTATCGTAAAGCTGTTCGGGGGCGCCCACGGCGACAATATCCCGGCGGATATGGACATCGCGCATTTCTGGAAATTCCAGCCCGGCGGTACGGAGCCCGTCTGAGCCGGCGGGGCGGGAAATTCGGGAGAAAATACACGCTCCGCGTTACGCCAACCCGACAGGCCCTTGTCGGGTTCGTCTGCTATGCTATTTATGCGGCAAGAGGCGTATGTACAAAGAAACGATTATAAATTGCGGCGCCCGGCGCGTGAAATCCCCGCCGGAAAAAACCGCCCTGATCGCGGTCCTGAGGGCGCCGCGCGACCTGGCGATCGCGGCGGAGGACCGCTGGTACAGGATACCGCTCAGGAAAGCGCCGAGGGGCGGCTTTACGCACATAGCTTTCTACCAGCCGGCCTGCTTTAAGGCCGCCGGGAAAAGAATAGCCTGTTATGCCGAAGTCGCGGGCTGCTCTACCTGGCGCAGGATCGATATTCTCCCGGATGAGCCCGGACATCCGGGGGCGCTGCAGCTTTACGTGAAATACAGCCTGGGGCCGCTCATTAAGCTTCCCCGCGAAATCCTTAATACCAGCGGCAGCAGGGTCTCTTTCGGCTACGCCCCGCTGCGGCGCCTGGGGCAGGCCGAAGATATCCTCGGAGTCTTCAACGTGGTCCCCGTAGAAAACATGATGTGCGCCGCGCTGAAAGCCGCCGGGCTCGGCTTTCGCCGGGAGCATGTTATCCTGCGCGGCGGAAAGGTGAAATACCGGCTGGACTTCGCGCTATTCTGTAAAAGGGGAAAGCTGGATATCGAATGCGACGGGCGCTGCTGCCATTCCACCCCCGGGCAGCACGCTAAAGACGCCGCCAGGGACAAATGGCTGAAGCGCTTCGGCTGGGCGACGCTCCGGTTCGGCGAGCACGAGGTGCTGCACAATGCGAAAGTATGCGTCGGCGAAATAAAGACGGCCGTCAGGTCCCTGGGCGGTGTAAGGGAACTGAAAAAGCCGCGGGAGCCTTCAGGGGCCGCACAGCGGGCGCGCATTTGCCAAGCGCCTCGCCATTTGAGAGAATATCGGACTTAACCAGCGCGAATAATCAAGGGGATAAATATGCCGATAAGCGAACATGCCGGGAAAACGCTGCCTGCAGAGCTGCTGACGGATATTCCCAAACTGCTGGCGGCCTACTACAAGGAAGTTCCGGATCCCGCCGAGGCGGAGCAGCGGATCTCTTTCGGTACCTCCGGGCACCGGGGCAGTTCGCTGGCGCGTTCGTTCAACGAGCGGCACATCCTGGCGGTAACGCAGGCCATCTGCCAGTACCGCAAAGCCGCCGGCATAGACGGCCCGCTGTTCATGGGCATAGACACGCACGCGCTGTCGGTGCCGGCCTTCGAGACCGCGCTTGAAGTGCTGGCCGCCAACGGCGTGTGCGTGATGATAGACTCGGACAGCGGCTACACGCCCACGCCGGCCCTGTCCCGCGCCATACTGGCCCATAACACCGGGCGCACCACCGGCCTCGCCGACGGCATACTTATCACCCCTTCGCATAACCCGCCCTCCGACGGCGGCTATAAATACAACCCGCCCAGCGGCGGCCCCGCCGGCCCGGAGATAACCGGCCAGGTGCAGGACCTCGCCAACGAGATCCTTAAGAACGGCCTCGCCGGCGTGAAGCGGATGCAGCTGGCCGCCGCGCTGAACGCCAACACCACGCGTCGCTACGATTTTGCCGCGGAATATGTCGGGGGGCTGGCCGGCGTGATAGACATGGACGCCATACGCGGCGCGGGCATAAAAATGGGCGCGGACCCGCTGGGCGGCGCGGGCGTGAAATACTGGGAGAAGATAGCCGAGCTGTACGGCATAAACCTCACCGTGGTCAACGATGCGGTGGACAAATCATTCGCCTTCATGACGGCCGATTGGGACGGCAAGATACGCATGGACCCCTCTTCGCCCTACGCCATGCGGCGGCTTATAGGAATGAAGGACAATTTCGACATAAGTTTCGGCTGCGACACCGACTATGACCGGCACGGCATAGTTACCCGCGCCGGCCTGCTGCCGCCCAACCATTATTTGTCGGCGGCCATCTATTACCTGTTCCAGAACCGGCCCGGGTGGCGCGCGGACGCCGCCGTGGGGAAGACCGCCGTCTCGAGCTCCATGATAGACCGCGTTGCGGCGGGGCTGGAGCGCCGGCTCTGCGAGGTCCCGGTAGGGTTCAAATGGTTCGTGGACGGGCTGCTGGACGGCAGCCTCGGCTTCGGCGGGGAGGAAAGCGCGGGGGCTTCGTTCCTCGGTTTCTACGGCGGGTCCTGGAGCACGGACAAGGACGGCATAATAATGGCGCTGCTTTCGGCCGAGATAACCGCGCGCCTGGGCAAGGACCCGGCGCAGCTGTATAAGCAGCTTACCGAAAAATACGGCGAATTCTTCTACCGCCGGCAGGACGCGCCGGCCACCGCGGCCATGAAGAAGCTGCTGAAGACGCTGACCCCGGAGCAGGTGAAGGTCAAGGAACTGGCGGGGGAAAAGATAGAGGCCGTGCTTGCGCGCGCGCCAGCCAACGACGAACCGATAGGCGGCATAAAGGTTATCACCCCCGGCGGCTGGTTCGCCGCGCGCCCCTCGGGCACCGAGGAGGTTTACAAGATCTACGCCGAAAGCTTCCGCTCCGAGGCCCACCTGGCCCGCATCTTCCAGGAAGCCGAAGCCCTGATAAAAAGTCTTCCCGCCTAGAAAAAAGACGGCGTGGGTTTTTTACGGTATTTGTCAAAAACAAAACCGCCGGGGACTTCCCCGGCGGCTTTTGTTTGCAGCTATACAGCTTGTTCAGGGTATATATTTCTCCACCGCGGATATCTTGGTCACAGCTTCGCCCTTGCCGGCGTCCTGCGCAACCACTGAGGCCAGCCTGCAGCCGGCCGGTGAGACTACGAAGTCCACGTCGCCGCGCACCAGTATGCCCTCTATCAGGTTGGTGTTCGCGTTGAACACCGCGCTGCCCGAGTTGCCGCCGAAGGTGTCGAGGTCGGCCATGAAGAAATACTTGGGCGAGGCTTTGCGCACCTTGGCGCTGCCCGCCACTTTAAGCGGCAGGCCCACCGGGTGGCCTATGACGAACAGCTGGTCGCCATTGGCCGGCTTGGCTTTCCTGTGGATCGCCAGCGGCTTGCGGCCGGTGACCTTCCTGTCGAGCTTTATGATAGCGAAGTCGGGCCCGGGCCCGCCGTTGAATACGCTTTCCAGGAAGGTGGTTTCGGTGTGCAGGTCGCGCTGGATGATGCTGGCGCAGTTGTACACGTCACTGGCCGGGACCGAGCGCGGGTAATCGCCTTCCTTTTTAAGGGCGAAGCCGAACACGAACTTGGTGTCGGCGCATTTAGCCTGGTCGACTATGCAGTGGCCGGCCGTCATTACCAGGTCCTCGCCCACCAGCGAGCCGGAACAGAAAGCGCCCATGGGCTGCTCGGCGAACCTCTCGCCGGGGCAGAGCCCGGCGGCGCGCCCGAAGGCCATCACGCCCAGTCCGGCCGTGCCGTCCGCCACCGTGACGCTCTTGGACTCCCAGAGCGAGACCACCGAGTCCGACAGCTCCTTCAGGGCGGCGTTGACGGCGTAATAGTCCTGGCGGTCGTCGGCGCCGTAAATGGACTTGGACTTCGTCGGCTTTTCCCTCGGGGCCGAGGCCTCCGGCACATTCACTTCGGCGGCCGGGCCGGCCAGGGAAGTGTAGGCGCCGTCGGAAACGGCGTCGCGCAGGTCGGAAGGGATATGCTTCACGCCGCGCACGAAGACGAAATAAGCGGGGATGGTCACCGCCAGCAGCATCAGGAAAGGCTTTATTTTCATAGGTCCTCCAATAAAATACCGCAATACATTCTAGCAGACAAGCGGCGGCAAAGGTACCAGGTACCTTTTAAGGCGCAAGTCTGCACTAGCAATAGTATACGGTGCAGGTTCCTCCGCTGTAAGGGTATATCGGTCCCGGACGAGGTAGACCGAAAGGCCTATGCGGCTTTGAGCTGCCGCGGATCAGCTATAAGGGAAAAATGTTTGTAAAATATAGACAATCCGGCGGAAAGGTTTTCTGCCCACGGCAGATCAGGAGAATATATCAAAGCAGGCTACAAAAACAGAGGTTATAGGGATGCCCGCTTATCCCCTAAATCCAGGTGGATGACCACTCTCCTGAGCTTGTTCTTCGGCGGGCTGCTCTTCCTCATAATTATGGTCCTATGGTTCAGGGTCGGCTGGTAGGACGGCAAAAACGGGATCGGCCACAGGAAGGAAGTCTACAAGAAAATCAGGCGCTCCTGAGACCGGAGCTGCTGAACGCGAAGCCGGAGGTTACCCCTCCGGTTTTCGCTTTTTTAACGATATAGCCGCCGCGACAACCCCTTGTCATAGCAGGGGTGTATACTATTTGTAAGGAACAATAATATGAAAATTATCGTACATCGCGGGGCTGAGGAAATAGGGGGGAACTGCATTGAGCTGGTTTCCGGCGAGTCCCGCATACTGCTGGATTACGGAACCCCGCTGCCCAGGATAAACCCGGTCACCCATAAAAGCGAGAATATCACGCTGGAACAGGCTGAGCACAAAATAGAGGGCCTTTACGGACCCGGCAAGGCCCGCCTGGACGGCCTTGTGATCTCACACACCCACCAGGACCATTACGGCATGCTTTACGGCAGGCCGCTCAACCCTGCGCTTCCCGTCTACATGAGCGAGATAATGGAAGAGATCATCCGCATAACCGGCAAGATGGGCCCGGACCACAAAGATTTTACGGCAAAGGTGGAATACTTCAGGAAAGAAGTCCCGTTTACCGTCGGCGTTTTCACCCTGACGCCTTATTTGATGGACCATTCCTCCTCCGAGTCTTTCGCCTTCCTGATAGAAGCCGAAGGCAAGAAAATTATCTATACCGGAGATTACCGCGACCACGGCCACCGGACCCACGCCTTTACAAAATTCCTTAATACAAAGATGGGCGGGATAGACCTTATCCTCACCGAGGGCACCCAGGCCGGGGTTGAAACCGGCGATAATGAAAAAAAAGTGATGCTGGACATTGAAAAACTAATCAAGCCCGACAGCGGCGCGCTCTATGTCATGTGCTCCGGCCAGAACGTGGACCTGCTGGCCAGCCTCGGCGGGATCGCCGCCAGGAAAGGCAGGTTCCTGGCTATAGACGGCTATGTGGCGCTTATTCTTGAAACGCTTAAAACCCTCGCTCTGAAGCAGGGCGTGAAACTGCAGCTCCCCGGGCTTGAAAGCGAATATCTGAAAGTCCTCGACACACCCACAATGAGGAATTTGCAGAAGTATTATCCCGAAGCCGCGGAAAAAATCTCCCGCAAACTGGTTTCCTGGGTTTGGGTTAATGAAAACCCGGATAAACTGATAATCCCGGTCCGCACCTACGCGCAGCACTGGTGCAGGGCGAAAATAACTAACTTTAAAAACGCCATCCTGGTTTATTCAATGTGGGAAGGCTATAAAGAGGACCTGGAATACCAGAAAACCCTGGAATATTTCAAAGCGCGCGGCATGGACGCCCATTCGGCGCATGTCTCGGGCCACGCCTATTTCTCAACTATCCGGAAACTGATGGAGAATAAGAAACCGCGCCATATAATCCCTATCCATACCGAGCACCCGGAAATCTTCCAGGCCGCCTTTGGCGACCGCGTGCACGTGCTGCAAAACGGTGGCGAGTTTACTCTCGATTAATACGTTCCAGCCGCAAAGCTCGAAACAACCCGCAGGCATCTCCCCTGCGGTATTGGCGGGGACAACATCACAAAAGACATCGCGCACGGCCTTAACACCACCGTTGGCTGGGCCCGCGAGCTTAAGGAAAAATACGGAGCCTGCTACTCCAGCCTGATAGATAAAGAGAAGCGCATAGCTGTTATGAAAGCCGACCGGTGCACCCAGGTGGAAATAGGGGCCAAAGACATCCTGGATTTAATACAGCCGCGCCTCGAAGAAATTTTCGAGCTTATTAACGAAGCGGTGCAGAAGTCCGCCTGCCCGGACCTGCCCGGCGGGATAATCCTTACGGGCGGCGGCTCCCTGCTTAAGGGCATGCCCGCGGCCGCCGCCGAACTGCTTGAGCTGCCCCTGTCCCGCCTGGCCTACCCTGTGCCCGAGCTGCTGGACTGCCCCAAAGAATACGCCGCCCAGCCCTACCTGGGCGCCGTGGCCCTGACCTGCTACCCGTTCCTTAAAACCTGGAACACCGACCTCCCCGGCTCCCACAGGCGCGGCGGCCCGCTTAAAAAACTCTGGCAGCAGCTCGCGGATTTCTTCTAAAGCGCAAAAGGGGTGCGACACGCCCTTGTCGTCGGGCAATTGTAAAATATAGATGAAGGGAAACAGTAAATCGCAACGAAACGGAGGAATAAATATATGGACACCAAAGAATGTACTGACCGCGGAAGCGCCTTTTATGAGCAGGGGCTTGTTTACGGCAAGGAGGGCAAGTGCGACAAGGCCATAGAAAGTTTCAGCGAGGCCATAAAACTTGACCCCGGGAACAAAGAGGCCTATCTCAGCCGGGGCTTTTCCTATCACCTCAAGCATGACTATGACACGGCGATCAAAGATTACTCTGCCGCGATAGGCATAGACCCCGGCTACGCGAAGGCCTACGATTACCGGGGGAATTCTTATAACGCGAAGAGCGATTTCAAAAGGGCGCTTAAGGATTACGCCAAAGCGCTGGAGCTCAACCCTAATTCCTCCGTGGTCTACTACGACCAGGCCAACGTCTACGCGAAAACCGGCAAACCCGGCGCGGCCCGGAGCTGCCTGCAGAAGTATCTCACGATGCAGCCCTCGGAAGACGGCCACATGATCCCCTGGGCGCTCTATTCCCTGGCCTGCCTGTACGCGCTGGACGAAGAAACGGAAGAAGCCCTCCGCTACTTCGAGCTGGCCCTGGAGAACGGCCTGCGCGAGCGCAGGCACATCGAAGTGGACACGGACCTCGACGCGCTCCGCGACGAGCCCCGGTTCATAAAGCTCATGCAGAAATACCTCCCGGAGGCTGAGCAGGAAGCATGATTATGAGGAACCTCAGAACCTCCCTGCTCTTGGTCCTTCTGTCCCTGACCTCCGGCTGCGCCACCTTTAAAGAGATGGCGCGGCAGCGGGGCGAGGCCATGAACGCCTGCCAGCCCTGCTCGTTCAGCCAATGCAGCTGTGCGCAAAACTGCGGGGATAAATCATGGAAAAAATATAAAGGCCTAAAATAATAATAATCGACGGCGAGAAGCAGTTTATAGGCCAGCTGCTGCGGGGTTTCGCCACTTTCAAGATAGAAGCCGACATTGTCACCTTTATTGACGGTTACAAAGCCCTCGCGCAAGCCCGGCGCGAGCCGCCGCTGATCTTTATAGCTAACCTTTATCATCACGGCCCTGACGGAATAAAGCTGCTTAAGGCGCTTAAAAGTAACAAAAAAAACGGGTCTATGTGTGGGTGATAACCGGGCATATTGATGATACTTATCAGGCGCAAGACTTTTTAAATATGGGCGCGGACCTTGCAGCTCCAAAACCATGCCACTTTAAACCGCTGGCGGACCGCGCCCATGAGCTTATAAAACAATACCACGTAAAGCCGGAGGCAAAATGAGGATCTTCCTGGTGTGCCTGCTGAAACTTGTAACCGGCCTGTCCGGCAGGCTTTACCGCTGGGCGGCCGGCAGCGCGATTACCGCGGCCGCCGACCTGCTGAACCATAGCTGGCCCCGCCGCACGGAGACGCGCTACCTGCGCGCCATCTGCCTGCAGGCCCTCGGCCGCCCGGTTTCGGCCCTGACTGATTTTGAGGCGGCCCTGCAGCGCAACCCGGCGCGCCTGGACTCCCTGCAGGGCAAGGCGGAATGCCTGATCGAATGCGAGCGCTATAAAGACGCCGCAGAAACCGCGGCCTGGGGCCTTAAGCTGAAGCCCGACCACGAGGAATTGCTTACAGCCGCGGTGCGCCCCCGCCTACGAGCGCCGCGGCGCCGTCTACTTCGACCTGGGCGATAAAGTGCGAGCCCACGCCGACAGCGCCAAAGCCCGCCAATTAGAAGGCAAGAGACGAAAATAGCTGTTACGAACCCGACAAGCCGTTGTCGGGTTCGTCTGCTATAACATAAGCGAGGAAGCAGAAAAGCCTTGACAATATGTCTTCTGTGGGATACACTATAGGGGGCGTATATGGAGCCGCAGGAACGCAGGTTGCGGAATTACCGTAAAAATGGGAAAGACCTTTTCGGAGAATGGCTGGACGCCATCTCTGACCTGACGGCAAAAGCCGCGATACGCGCCAGATTGGATCGTGTTGTGAACGGCAACTTTGGAGATCATCGAGGCGTTGGGCAAGAGGTCTGGGAACTGCGTATTCACTACGGGCCCGGCTACCGTGTCTATTACGGCGAGGATGGTCCGGTTATAGTCCTGCTGCTTTGCGGCGGTGATAAACAAACGCAGCGTAGAGACATACGCAAGGCGCAGCGATTCTGGGAGCAATATCGGGGGCTAAAATGAAAAACACAGTATCTTACGACAGTTACATGAAAAAAGTCCTCGTTAACCGCGATGAGGCTGCCGCATATATTAACGCCGCTGCCGAAGGGGGGGAACTTAAATACCTCCTTGTCGCTATTCGCAGGGTGGTCGGCGCCAACGGCGGCATGGGCGCGCTGGCTAAAGCCACTAAAATGAGCCGCACCACCCTTTATAAAACGCTATCGCCCACCGGCAATCCGGAAGTGGGCACGCTCCAGGGAATACTGGCGGTTTACGGTATCCGCCTGGCTTTTCTTCCTGTTGAGTCCCCAAGACCTAATCAGAAACACACAACCAGCCACGGGCATCACATTAGCCCGCAATAGAGAAACCACGGAAAGATATTTCCACGCCCCGCGACACCACCATGTCGGGTGCCGTCAACGGCTATTACGACACTTGGAAAAACGACAGTCTACTGCTATAATAAAGCATGGGCAAATATACGATCGATCAGCTTTGCGAGCAGACCGGGCTCTCACGCCGGACTATAAGGTTTTACGTACAGCAGGGCGTAATAGACCCACCGGCCGGCAGGGGGCGCGGCGGTTTTTATGACAGCGGGCACCTCGCCCGCCTGCTGAAGATCCGTGATCTGCAGAAAAAAGGCCTCACCCTGGAAGCCATCGCCACAATTTTAAGCGGCAAAAAGCCGGCCGGCGAACCCGCCGTCCACTCCCGCCTGCCGCACCTGAGCAATAGCCAGCCGGCAGGGCGCAGCGTAGTGGCCCTGTATGAACTGGCGCCCGGCATAGTTTTACAGGTAAATCGCGATGCGGAAGAAGCCGAGGGCCGGCTGGTAAGGAATATAGTCAATTATGCGCGTCTTATAGCCAAAGAGGGGAAAGGGGAACTAAAATGAAAATAGATATTTCAAAACTAAAGAACACTAAAGCCGAAATTCTGAATGCCGTAGACCTGCTTTCGGAAGAAAACCACAAAGTGCCGCTCACCGGCGTAAGCGCCAGGACCGTAATAATCGGCAGCGGCGCCAGGACAGTGCTCCGCCAGCGCTTCCGCAACGACGAGAAAATAGTCATAGAGGCCATTTACAAGTTCCCGCTGCCAGCCGACGCCGCGGTCTGCGGCTTCAGGATAGAAACCGGCGGCAAAATAATAACCGGCGCGGCCGAAGAGCGCCGGAAAGCCTACGACCTTTACGACAAGGCCCTGGAAAAGGGCAATTCCGCCTACCTGCTGGACGAAGAAAGGCCCAACCTCTTCACAATTTCAGCCGGCAACCTGCTGCCCGGCCAGGAGGCGGTAATAGAAACAGAGCTGGTCTCCCGCCTGGAGTACCGCGGCGGCGCCATGCGCTTCTTCCTGCCCACCGCCATAGGCCCGCGCTACGTGCCCGCGAAAATGCCGGACAAAGACGGCATCCCAGTGGACGCCCAGCTAAACCCGCCTTTCGCCCTGTCCGTGCCCTACGGCATAGAGATCGAAGTGGTTATTGAAAATAAGGCCGACCTGAAAGGGATAGAATCCCATTCCCACCGCGTGAAGACGGTCTTCAAAGGCGGCAAAACCATAGTGAGCCTCTCCGGCGACCTGGTCCCGATGGACCAGGATTTTATCCTGGACCTCCAGCTTGAAGACGCGGCCAAAACCCGCGCCTACTGTGCCGCGGATAAAAACTACTCCTACCTCGGCGTAGATTTCTCATTGCCTGCGCAGAAACTAACGCTTAAGAAACCCGCCTCCGAGCTGGTTTTCGTGCTGGACTGCTCCGGCTCCATGCAGGGGGATTCAATAAGTCAGTCTAAGCAGGCGCTGCAAATACTTTTAAAAAGCCTGGCGCCCGGCAACAAGTTTAACGTCTACAGGTTCGGCTCTTCCTTCGAAAAGCTGTTCGCCTCCTCCCTCGCCATGGACAAAGATTCCCTCTCCTTGGCCCTGCAATGGCTTAATAAAGTGCAGGCCGACCTGGGCGGCACCGAGCTGCTGGCCCCGCTGCGTGATATTTACAGCGCGCCTTCAAAAGACAGGGACATCATAGTCCTGACCGACGGCGACATCGGCAACGAATCAGACATCGCTGCCGTAGCGCAGACAAAGAACTCTGCCGGAACCCGCCTGCACCTTGTGGGCATCGGTCACGGCCCCAACGAGCATCTGCTTAAAAGCGCCTCCCGCGCCGGCAAAGGGCTTTCCCTAATGATAGCCCCCGCGGAGCGCATCGAGCCGCCTATGCTCAGGCTCTACGGCGCCATCAGAGGCGGCTGTCTGTCGGAAGTAAAAGTAGATTGCGGCGTGAAAACCGCCGAGCCCTCCGGCGTTCCCTCCGTTATCTTTACCGGCGGTTTCGATTCTTTTTATCTCAGGCTTCCAAAAGGCAAGCTGCCCGAAACAGTAGAGTTTAGCGGCGAGTTCGCCGGCAAAAAGCAATCTTTCAAGATCGCCGTCGCGCAGGTGGAAAACTCTTTTGCCCCACTTTCTGTTCTCTGGGCCCGCGCTAAAGTAAGAGAGCTGGAAAGCGCCGGAAAGGAAAGCGAGGCCGTCGCCCTTGCCAAAGAATACACCCTGGCCAGCGCCGGCACCAGTTTTGTGGGCGTGCAGGAAAGAAAAGCCGGCGAAAAACAGAAAGGCGAAATCGCCCTGCGCCAAATAGCGGTGGTCCCGGTAAAAGGCTGGGGGGCCTTAAATGAAGTATGCGACTGCGACATGAATATGTCCATGTCTATGAGCGTCGCCGCTCCCCGGGCTATGAGTATGAAGCGCTGCTTCAACCTACAGTCCAGCATGGCTGAATATAAACCGGGAATGATCAGTCGTCCGCGTGCCAGGATGAGCATGTCGATCCCGTCCTTTACTCCGCCGCAGGACGACCTTCTCATAATACTCGGCTGTCAGCGCCTGGAAGGCGGTTTTGCCCTGCAGGAATCGATCTTCCACATGCTGGGCCTTAACTGGGCCGGCTTCCAAAAAGCCCTTGCCGGCGCCAGCGCCAAAGACCAGGTCCTGGCCTTCACAATGGTGATCCTTAAAACGCTGGAAGCAAAATACGCCGCCCGCCGCAGCGAATGGGAGCCGATGCTGGAAAAAACCCGCGACTGGCTGGCCGTGGAAACGGCAAAAACCCAGCTCAAGATAAAAGGCCAGTCCCTGCAGGCCTGGGTAAAGGCCTTTCTTGTAAACTAAGGGATAAAACAGAGTCTGTATGGCTTTAAGGTCACAATTTGTGACCTTAAACCTGGGCAGGGTACGAGTGCGCTGGGTTAACTGAGATAGGTAGCCCAGCGACAACCCCTTGTCGCAGGGCAGCGCTATAATTACTCATACTATGAAATTCATCCACACATCCGACTGGCACCTGGGTAAACTCCTATTCGAGAACCGCCTGATAGACGACCAGGCCCATGCCTTAGCCCAGCTTCTTGAACTCGCCAAGGCCGAAAAGCCCGACGCCATCTTCATCTCCGGAGATATTTATGACCGGGCCGTCCCGCCGCCGGAAGCCGTGCAGCTTTGCGACGAAACCCTGTCCACGCTGGTCCTCACCCTGAAAATCCCCGTCATCCTCATCGCCGGCAACCACGATAGCCCCGAGCGCCTGGACTTCGGCTCAAGGGTCTTTGAATCAAACAACCTCTTCATCCGCGGCGACCTGAAAGCCGATATCTCACCGGTAGAACTGCAGGACAAGCACGGAAAAGTCCTGGTCTATCCTCTCCCCTATGCCGGCACCGAACTCTTCCGCGACCGCCTTAAAGACGCAAGCCTGAAAGACCAGAACGCCGGCCTCGCCGCCCTGGTTGCGCGCCTGAAAGCTGCCCACCCCAAAAACACCCGCTCGGTAGCCCTAGCCCACGTCTTCCTGACCGGCGGCGCCACCAGCGAATCAGAGCGCCCGCTCTCCATCGGCGGCAGCGAAGCTGTGGATAAAAGCATTTTCTCGGGCTTCAGCTATACCGCGCTGGGCCATCTGCACGGTCCCCAGAAGCAGGCGGACAATATCGTCTATTCCGGCTCCCTTTATAAATATTCCTTCTCCGAAAAAGACCATAAAAAGCGGTTCATCCTGGGCGAAATAGACGCCAAAGGCGCTTGCGCCCTGAAAGATATCCCCATAACCCTGCGCCGGGAGCTGCGTGTTGTAGAAGGCAAGCTTGACGAAATAATTAAAGCCGGCCGCGGCGACAAGCGCAGCGATGATTATATTTTAGCCAGGGTCCTGGACGACGGCCCCGTGTTCGACGCCATGGGCCGCCTCCGCGAAGTTTATCCCAATACCCTGCATATAGAAAGGCCGCTCTTCGCCCCGTCCGCCGGTGTCGCCATGACCCGCGAACAGTGCGGTAAAGGCCCGCTGGAACTTTTCACCTCGTTCTATAAGCAGGTTACCCCGGCTGAGCTGTCCAAAGAGCAGGCGGCCGCCTTTAAAGAAGGCGTAGCCGTGGCTGAAAAAGCGCAGGGGGAAGAAGAATGAGACCCATTAAACTAGAGATAAACGCCTTCGGCCCTGGCCGCCGAAAATGACAGGAAATTATACGAGCTCCTCGCTCTGATCGATGCCATTAGGGTCGGCCTCGCCAGGGAGAAGGCTCTTGCCGCGAAGGAGTTGGGGGCACGGTTTGCGGCGCCGGCGGATAAATGAAAAACATACAAATGCTAGCTGAAATAGGTTGACCGCCTCTAAATAAGACGGTATAATAGAGCTATATGTTTAAAAGAAGATTAGAACTTCCAAGAGATAAAAGCTTCTTCCTGTTTGGCCCGCGGCAAACCGGCAAAAGCACCCTGTTGAGAAAAACCTTCTCCGAAGCGGAAACCATTTACTATGATCTTTTAAAATCTGACGAATATACCAGGCTGGCGGCGAACCCGTCCCTGTTCCGGGAGGAAGTCCTGGCGCGTGATAAAAGCAAAACCCATGTCATAATTGACGAGGTACAGCGCGTACCACAGTTGCTGAACGAAGTGCAGTCAATAATGACATCCCCGGGAAAGCCTCCCGTGTTCTGCCTAAGCGGTTCAAGCGCGCGAAAATTGAAAAGGGCGCAGGCCAACCTGCTGGCGGGCAGGGCCTGGACCTGCCACCTCCACCCGCTGACCCACCTTGAGTGTGGGCCGCTTTTCTCGCTTGATAAAGCGCTGCGAATAGGAACTTTGCCAAGCATTTATTCTGAGGAAAATGAAGAGTCCGCGCACAGGTCCCTAAAAGCGTATGTGAACACTTATTTGCAGGAAGAGATAGCCGCCGAAGCTATAACCCGCAATATAGGCGCCTTCCTGCGCTTTCTTCCGCTGGCCGCTTTTGAAAACGGAAACATTCTTAACTACTCCAATATTGCCAAGGAAACCGGGATTAGCTACAAGACAGTGCAGGAGTATTTCCAGGTGCTGCAGGACACCCTGATAGGCTTTTTGCTGCCGGCATTCACCAAGTCGGCCCGGAAACAGCTTGCCAAGCACCCAAAATTCTACTTTTTCGACACAGGTGTCCACCGGGCCGTGTGCGGTAAGCTTTCGGTCCCGCTCCACCCGGGAACTTCGGAGTACGGGGACGTCTTTGAGCATTTTATAGTTTGCGAGATAGCCAGGCTCATTGATTACGCCGGCAAAGATTACACTATGTCTTTTTACAGAACAAAAGACGGCGCTGAGGTGGACCTGATAATTGAAACTCCGGCAGGCAAGATTTTTGCGATAGAGATAAAATCCTCGCGCGCCCCTGACTCCGCCCGGCTCAGGGGGCTTAAATCGTTTGGGCGGGATTTCCCGGAGGCGTCCCTTTTCTGCGCGGCGCCGGTGCCGCGCGCGCGGCTGCTGGACGGTATAAAGATCGTGCCCTGGCAGGATATTTTCGGCCTCCTGGAGCTATAGCCAGCGCGGGATCCGTCCCACCAGCGACAACCCCTTGTCATACCTCGCCGCTATAATTACTCATACTATGAGATTCATTCATACATCCGACTGGCATTTGGGCAAACTCCTGTTCGAAAACCGCCTGGTAGGCGACCAGGCGGCCGCCTTTAAAGAAGGCGTAGCCGCGGCTGAAAAAGGGCAGGGGGAAGAAGAATGAGACCCATTAAACTCGAGATAAACGCTTTCGGCCCTTACAAGTCCGGCACGGTAATAGATTTTACCGCCCTGGGCGAAAAGTCTTTGTTCCTGATCACCGGGCCAACCGGCTCAGGCAAAACCACCATCCTGGACGCCATCTGCTACGCCCTGTTCGGCAAAACCTCCGGCCAGGAGCGCCAGGGCGACAGGATGGCCAGCGACTTCGCCGAGAAAGGCACCGAGGTCTCCGTGGTGTTCGAGTTCTCCCTGGGCAGTAAAAAGTACAAAGTACGCCGCGCCCCCTCCCAGCAGGTTAAGAAAAAACGCGGGGAAGGCTTCACGGGCAGCCAGGGCGAGGCCGCGCTTTGGGAGTACACAAGCGGGGACTGGAAATTGTCCGGCGACCTGTCCAGCACCGAATGCACGGAGCGGGTAGAGGCCCTGCTGGGCCTGAAGGCCGACCAGTTCACCCAGATCATAATGCTGCCGCAGAACAAGTTCCAGAAATTCCTTTCAGCCGGCGCCAAAGACAGGGAGCCCATCCTGGAAGCCCTCTTCAAAACAGGCTATTACAAACTGATACAGGACGCCCTCAAAATAAAAGCGGACGCTTTAGTAAGCCAGCTGGCTGAAATCTCGTCGGCAATGAAAGGCGCCTTGGCTAACGCCGAAGTGGAAACAGAAGAGCAGCTTAAAGAAAAAATAGAAACCCAGAAAGCCGGAAAAACCGGCAAAGACCAGCTCGCCTCCGAAGATAAAAAAGCGGCCCAGGCCGCCCGTAAAGCTTTGCAGGAAGCGCAGGCCTGCGAAGCGAAGTTCAAAGAATTAGACGCGGCCGCCGCGGAGCTTAAAGGCATAGAGGCCGTCGAGGCTGAAATAGAGGATCAGAAGAAAGCCCTGGAGCGGGCTGACAAAACAGTTTCCTTCAAGTCTTACGAGGCGCTCTGGCAGGAGAGCGAGCGTCTTCTGTCCAAAACCAAAGAGGAAGAAGCTGAAAGCCTGCAGGAGCTTAAAGAAGCTGAAGCCGCCGGGCTAAAAGCTAAGAAGGACCTGGAAAAAGCCGAAAAAGCCGAGCCGCGCATTAAAGACTTAGAGGCCGCCGCTTCCAAGTTAAAAGATCTGAAGCCGGTGCTGAAGGAATATTCTTCCAAAGCCGCCGCGCTTGAAGCCGCGCAGCAGGCCTGCGCTAAATATAATGACGAAGCCGAAGCGCTTAAACAGGAACTGTGCTTTGTAGAAAAAGACATCGCGCTTTTAGAAACCACAAAGGACAAAGCCGGGGAAGCCTCCAAAGCCTTATCCGCGGCCGAAAGCCAGCTGGAACTGGAAAAACGCCTTTCCAAGTCTTCAGAGAAGTTAAGCGGCTTAGAGGAAAAGCGTAAGGTCCTCAAAGCCGGCAAAGACTCCCTGTCCGATTCCGTCACAAAAAAGAAAGCAAAAGTTGAAAAGATAGAAGCGGAGCACACCGCGGCTATAGCTAAACTGGAGCGCGTCTTCGCCGCCCACCTGGCCGCCGCACTCGAGGACGGCGTCCCTTGTCCGGTTTGCGGCTCAAAAGAGCACCCTAAGCCTGCCGCCACCAAAGGCGCGCTGCCTGAAGATGAAAGGGCCGCAATAGAAGCCCGTTTAAAGGAAGCCAGGGAAGAGCTGGACCAGGAAAACAAGCGCCTTGGCGAAGCCGAAAGCGCCCTGGCCGCCCTTAAGGCCACCATAGAGTCGGAAGAAGCCGTTATAGCCGAGGGCCCCAAAGGCTGGCGCGCATCAGCCGGCCGCCTGGAAACCTTAAAAGACAAAGTCGCCGAATTAAAAGCGGCTATAAAAGCCGGTGAAACCGCCAAAGAAAAACTAACCGGCGCCAAAAACGCCAGGTTTTCACTTGAAGCCAGCCAAAAGAAAAAAACAACAGCCCTGAGCGCCGAGAGGGAAAAAGCCTCCGGCCTGAAGGCTGAAGCCGTGTCCGCCCGCCAGCGCCTGCCCAAGGGCATCTCAGACCTGGACAGCCTTGAGGCCGCCATAGAAAAAACAGAGGAAGAGGCCGCGCAACTCACAGAGGCCTTTAAAAAGGCTAAGGCTGCGGACAAGAAAGCCGGCGAGGAGCATTCCGGCGCGGCTAAAAAAACAGACCTGGCCAAGTCTACCGTTGTAAAAGCCGCGGCCGCGGCTGTAAAACAAAAAAAGGATTTTATTTCCGCTATAACCAAAGGCGGCTTCAGCGGTGAAAAGGATTATGAAGCCGCAAAACTGGAAGAGCGGGCCCGCAAAGACCTGAAGAAGGCTATAGACGACCACGGCAAAGCCCTGGCCTCCGCCAAAAACCGTTCCGACCGCGCCAAAGCCGGGGTCAAAGATCTTAAACGCCCCAACCTGGCAAAGACAACAGCAGATTCAGAAGTAGCTGAAGCAGCGGCCGAGGGTTCCCAGAAGATTCTGGCGGAAGCGGAGGCCGCGCTGGCCGAATCAAACCGCGTCTTTGCCGCCGTAGCCAAAGAGCAGAAAGAAATTGCCAAGCTTTCCCAGGAGTTCGCGGTGTATGGCCAGGTGGCCAATGTTGCCAACGGGAAAAACAGCTGGAACCTGTCTTTCCAGCGCTTTGTCCTGGCGGGCTTCCTGGACGATGTCCTGCTCCAGGCTTCCGACCGGCTGAATATAATGAGCCAGGGCAGGTTCAGCCTGCGCCGCCTCCGGGAGCTTTCAGACGGCCGCAGTGCCGGCGGCCTTGAGCTGGAGGTGTTCGACAGCTATACGGGCACTTCAAGGCCGGCCGCCAACCTCTCAGGCGGTGAAAGCTTCCTGGCCTCGCTTTCGCTCGCCCTGGGGCTATCCGACGTCGCGCAGGGCTACGCCGGCGGCGTAAAGATGGACACCATCTTTATAGACGAAGGCTTCGGCAGCCTTGACTCGGACACCCTGGACCTGACCATGCGCGCCCTGGATGAAATCCGCAAAGACGGCCGCCTGGTAGGCATAATCTCCCACGTCCAGGAACTCAAAACCCTGGTAGAAACCAGGCTGGAAATAACCCCGGGCAAAACCGGGAGTACGGCGAAGTTCCTGGGAGTTTAAATACAGCGGCCTGGCCGCAAAGTGATAATTTTTAAGTGTGCGACAAGCCTTTGTCACAGCGACATGGTATATTCTATAAGGAAATCTCAATCAACTGGAGGTCCAGCCATGAGCAGGAAGGCAAACACTACAGGCATAAAACCCCTCCGGATATTCATCAGTTCAGTGCAAAAGGAATTGGAGCTTGAACGGGCGACGGTGGCCGGACTGATTTCCACCGACCCTTTTCTGCTCCAACATAGCGTGCCCGTGCTCTTCGAGAATGAACCACCGCCGCCCCTTCCGGCGAAGCAGCCTTATCTTGAAGCCCTGCATAGCTGCGCCGTTTACGTGCTTATGATCGCAAATGAATATGGCCAGCCCGATGGCGAGATTTCCGCCACGCACCACGAATATCGGCTGGCGCAGCGCTTAAAGTTGCCGACCGTTGTGTTTCTCAAGGGCGCCAAAGATGACACCCGTTCGCCGGAGGTCCGGGCGCTGATTGCCGAGACTAAAAAGGACGGCTACACCTACAAACGGTTCCACGACCGGGAGGATTTAAAGCCTCTGATGTTGCAGGCCCTACAGCGGATCATGGCTGAAATGTTCGGCATCCGGGCGACTGTCGCCGAAATGAACGAGGGCGAACAACTGATCGAAGCAGCCTCAACGTTTGAATCTGCCGTGCTCTCCGATGTTTATACCGAGTTGCTGGACCAGGAGCTGCTTAAGAAGTTCAACCGTTGCACAGCGGCGAACACGGCGGAACAGGATTTTAGGTCGCCCGGACAGGCCTTGCATGCCCGCGGCCTGGCCGTACGCACACCTAAGTCTGATAAATTCCTGGCGACCGCGGCAGCGTATCTTCTGTTTGGACAGCGTCCGGCCAACCGATTTCCTCATAGTGAAATTCTGGCCGATGCCTACGATGACATCCGGGTAACAGGCCGGCCAAAGGGGCAGATCGGCATCAACGCGCCATTGTCACTCGCCCTGGAGCAGGCGCTCAAATTTGTTGACGACCACACGTTTCATCCGCACCGGGTGGTGGGCCTGAACAACGTGCGGCTAAATGAATATCCGGTCTCCGCCCTGCGCGAGATCCTGGTCAATGCGGTGGCGCATCGCAGCTACGACGACACCTCACGGAAGATTTTCATCCGTATTTTCCGTGACCATATTGAAGTAGCAAGCCCTGGTTACCCGCCCCAGCCTCTTACGCTGGCCAAGCTCCGCCGGGGCGGCTACCGGCCGTGCTCACGCAATCCTTTAATTGCCCAAACGCTGGCCACGCTGTCCATAATGGAGCAGCGTGGTACCGGTTTTGCCCGAATGCGCGAGGCCATGCTCAACCATGGGCTGGACGAGCCTAAAATAGAGCAGCAGGACGGCTTTTTTGTGGTCACTCTGCCCGGACCGGCCGGTAATTACGACAGAATAAAAACACCCGCCTATTCTACGGGGCTGGTAACTCCGGCGGTTGAGGCTAAGCTCAACGAACGTCAAAAGGGAATCATGATTGAAGCACAACAGACCGGTTCCGTGACCAGCGGCTGGTGCCGAAAGACATTTAATGTGGCACGGGACACCGCCAACCGTGATCTCGTCGGCTTAACTCAACATGGCCTACTAGACCCTATAGGGAAAGGAAGAGGCGCTCGTTATGTTCTCAAGATTGCTCCAAAATAATCGTCCGACAATTGTCCGACAATTAATCAAAATCGTCCGATGAACTCTATGGGCCGAGGATTACCGCTACCGGGCAGATTTAACACTTATAAGCTGCCGTGGGTGGATCCCGGCCCCGTGTTCGACAACATGGGCCGCCTGCGCGAGGTCTATCCCAATACCCTGAATATAGAAAGACCGCTGCTGACCCGGCCGCTGAGCCAGTCAGCCGGCGGCTTGGAGAAGGCCCATGAGGCCCATGACGAGGCCCATGAACCAATCAGTTGGTCGGAGCGCCGTCTCATGGAAGCCTGTTCCGCTGCCCCGCAAAGCACGCCGGAACTTTTGACGGCTTTGGGTTACGCCGTGCGCACCGGCAACTTCAAGCGCGGCCTTAAGCGCCTGATAGCCATAGAGCTACTGGAGATGAGCATGCCGGGCAAACCGCGCAGCAAGAGCCAGAAATATCGTCTTACTGTAAAAGGTCGCGCCTGGCTCACAAGAAAGAACTTATAATTTCACGATAATCTTCCGATGATTTTATGAAATCTTCCGATTTTGGCCGGCTTGCGCACCTGCTTAAGTACCAGGACGCCGGTACGCCACAGAGTATAAATTGTACAGGCGGCCTAAAAATGAACACCAGCTTCATAGACGAAGGCTTCGGCAGCCTGGACCCCGAAACCCTGGACCTCTCCATGCGCGCCCTGGAAGAAATCCGCAAAGACGGCCGCCTGGTAGGCATAATCTCCCACGTCCAAGAACTCAAAACCCTGGTAGAAACCAGGCTGGAGATAATTCCGGGCAAAACCGGGAGTACGGCAAAGTTCTTAGGGGTGTAGGGAAAAAGGTAGAATCAAGGCGACGGGGCAGCACTGGGGGCAACATGAGCGGCATCGAAAACCTCACTAAAAAGATCATCGCTTTCCGGGACGCGCGCGACTGGGCGCAGTTCCACAATCCCAAGGACGTAGCCATCTCCCTCTCCCTCGAAGCCGCCGAACTGCTGGAGCACTTCCAGTGGAAGAACTCCGCAGAAATAGAAAAGCACATAAAAACCAATAAATCGGAAATTTCCGAAGAACTCGCCGACGTCCTCTACTGGGTCCTCCTCCTAAGCCACGACCTCAAAATAGACCCGCTCGCCGCCCTCGGCAAAAAACTCAAGAAGAACGCCAAGAAATACCCCGTCTCCAAAGCCAAAGGCCGCCACACCAAGTACACGGGGCTGAAGTGATAGTCTACACCGCCACCAAGGCCCGCTTCCGGCAGGATGTCATGGGCAACGACATCGGCGGGATCATCTTCGACACCTTCAAAGCCGTAACCGGCCACGGCACCAAGCGCTCGGAAATAGACTCCTGGACCAACTCGTTGCGCTACATGCATGCCGTACTGGAAGACCCCGCCATCCCCGCCACCGCCGGCGTGGCCATCGAATACCACATCCCGCGCTCCAGCAAGCGCATAGACTTCATCCTCACCGGCACCGACGCCCAACACACCGACACCGCCATCCTGGTGGAACTAAAGCAGTGGCAGCAGGCGGACCTCACCGCCAAGGACGGCATAGTAGTAACCACCTTCAAAGGCGGCCCGCAGGAGACCCCGCACCCTTCCTACCAGGCCTGGACTTATAACCCGAATTCTGCCGTGCCAGGCAGAATTCCCCGCAGCAGCGGGTCGAGGACCAAGCGCTATGCGCGCAGTGTCCGAGAGGGTGTATGCCGCCCGGCACGGGTCCCCGCTATGCGGGGAAAAAGTTTCAGCAGAAACTTTTCGGCCAAGCGCCTCCCCTTCCTTAGAAACAACGGCAAAATAAAACCGTCCAATAACCTGGCCGACAGCCTGGCCGGGATGCTTAACCCGAATCCTGCCGGGCACGGCTGGATTCCCCGCAGCAGCGGGCCGAGGGCCAAGCGCTATGCGCGCCAGGCCCGAGGGGGTGTATGCCGCCCCGAAGGGGCCCCCGCTATGCGGGGGGTAAGTTCCAGCAGGAACTTACCGGCGCGGGGCAACCAGCAGTACGTAACGCGCAATTCCGCGCCCCGCCTTGTGTACGCGGCCAAACTTGCCGGTACACTAAAACGCAGCCGCATAGATAACATGTTCCGCAGTTCCGAAACCTTCCACAAGGCCCGGCCCAACGAGTACGACTGCCTTATTGTGGACGAAGTGAGGCCCGGCTTTAGAGCGAGGCATAATTACGCCTCGCGTCCGGGCCGCAAGACCGGAGGCGATTTTTCATCGAAAATCGCCGAGGCGGGGTCGCGCAAAACCGCTATGCGGTTTATGCGTGACCACCGCCCAAGGGAGAAAGTAACCTGCCCCCTCTCCCCCGGCTACCTGGCCTGGCTGGACTATGCCCTTGGCATAGCCAAAGCCAGCGCCAACGACACGCTGGATACCGGCGACTACGATTTCAGGGTGCTCGACGACCCCGCCCAACTGCATGCCCTTATCCGCCAGAAGAACACCAGCAACAAAGCCCGCGTGGTGGCCGGCTACTGCTGGCCCTGGCTCAGCAAGAAGGATCCCGGGCGCCCCACCTGCCAGGGCCTGGAGCTGGCGGAGTCCTCCACCTACCGCACCCTTATGACCAGGGGCCTTAACCCGAATCCTGCGCTTCGCAGGATTCCCCGCGCAGCGGGCCGAGGGCCCAGCGCTATGCGCGCCCGGCCCGAGGGGGTGTATGCCTCCCGAAGGGCGCCCGCTATGCGGGCGGAAAACTTCAGCAGAAGTTTTCAGGCGAAGGGCTGCTACGTGCACTTTACGGACGAAGAAACCGCCCGGCACTTTAAGGCCCTCCTCGCGCCCGCGCCGGCAGCCCAAGCCGCGCCCGCGGCTGCCGCGCTTAAAGTGCTTTTCAGGATAGAAGAAGAAGTGGCCGCCGCCCTGAAATTTGTGGCTTACCTCCCCGTCTTCAGCCTGCAGGCCGCCTGCGGCAATTTCGGCCGCGGCATGGCCGTAGAGCCGCTTGGCTGGATAAAATGCCCTCCCGGCCTGAAGCCCGACCACAACATGTTCGCCGCGCAAGTGGCCGGGCGCAGCATGGAGCCCAAATTGCAGGACGGCGACTACTGCGTATTCCGCGCCAACCCGGGCGGCAGCCGCCAGAACAAGCTGGTACTGGTACAGCACAGCAGCATAGCCGACCCAGACGCCGGCGGCAGCTACACCGTTATCCCTAATTCCGCTTGCGGAATTACCCGCGAAGCGGGCGGAGGGCCAAGCGCTATGCGCGCCAGGCCCGACGGGGTGTATGCCACCCGCAGGGCGCCCGCTATGCGGGTGGAAAACTTCATCAGAAGTTTTCTGGCTAAGAAATATACCAGCAAAAAGAAATACGCCCCCGACGGCGCCTGGCAGCACGAAGAAATAATCCTGCAGCCGCTGAACCCGGCCTACAGCCCCATAGTGATCCCGAACGCGGAAGACGAAGAGTTCATGGTGGTAGCGGAAGTGGTGGGGCAGTGCGAGGCCTTATGATATTTTCTAAAAAGATTACTGATATCACTTATGATGATTGCATGGGGTTTATTGCTCTGAAAGTTAGAGAAAGTGTAAACCTCGATTACAAAGAAGACTTTTCGAGCAGTTTGCCTAAAACAATCTGTGCTTTCGCGAATACTTATGGCGGGATAGTAATAATTGGTGTTAAGGATGCTGATGGGTTCCCTGATCAGACATCCAATGGTATTAAATATGTAGATGGTCTTTCAGAAAGGGTCATGCGAATTGTTTCGGACAATATTTACCCACCAGTAAATCCTGAAACAGCTGTTTGCATTAAAGATGACAAATGTTTTGTCGTAATCAGAATCGCTGAGCAAATAGATACGCCATATACGATTCGCCACAATCGTCCATATGTTAGAACTGGAGATGTAAATACACCTGATGATTTGGCAACGCTGGAAAGGGTTGAATGGCTAAAGAATCGTAAACAAAAAGCAGAAATTTTAAGAGAGAAGATCTTGGAATCTATAAATGCACGATGCAGGAATAATGAAAAACTAAATAAATTAGATATTCCCTTTGGGGTTGTTTCGATGTCTATGGGGCCGCTGTTCCCTTATTCTCCATTATTTAAAGAAAGTGAAATGCCTAAAGTAAGAGAAAGGGTTTGGACTCAAGGATATGGGGTAAGCTTCCCCGACATGATAGAGTCACTGCGCACTGTCCAAGGTGGGGCATCCTATATGGACTATCGCCAAGAGACTGGGGATTTTAAATATCTTGAGATTAATCATTATGGCTACATTTTCCTTAAGAAAGACATGGGGATTCAGAAGCTTGGAGAAAACAAAGCGATTCAATCTCAAGAACTCCCACTAAACCGAATAATAATGTTTATGGATTTGTTTGCACGAGTTGGTGAAAAACTGTGTAAAGCCGGGGGGTATACTGGTGCGGTTAGATTTATCATTAAGATTGATAAAATCTTAGGTATTACGACTATCCCTTGCACGCCTCCTGGTTATCATTTCTATGGCTCGAATAAGACATCTGTCGATTCTTCTTTGGAATGGGAGGTGGTTTTCAAAGGGGAGGATTTTTTTGATAAGGATATCGTGTTCGAGAAAATACTGGAGGTTGCTACAAGTATTTCTTACGCATTTGGATTTCCTGAACAAAGAGAAGTGCTAAAAAAGATGATGGCTGAAAAAGGACCGTTTGCGTCCGACAAAACCTTATAGGGATGCTGTGCGTGGCGAAGGCAACAAGGAATCTGTTTTCAGATTAAATGAAATTCTACATCGGCATTACAGATAGCGATTGGTATAACCAACTTAAGGCGCTCAAGCCAGAAGAAGTTAATTTCTGGCAGCCTGGAGGGAATACTGTCTTCCGGGTATTGCCTGAGGAAGGTCTTTTCTTATTCAAACTGCATCATCCCAGAAACTTTATTGTGGGCGGAGGATATTTTGTTCGGCATTCTTTTTTGCCAGTTTCTATGGCTTGGAAGGCGTTTGGAAGAGCGAATGGAGTTGAATCTATTGCACAGTTTATGGACCGCATTCGCAAATATCGCCGAGAGAACATGAGCCATGACCCCCAGATAGGTTGTATTATTTTGACTCAGCCATTCTTTCTGGAGGAATCCGATTGGATTCCTGTTCCGGACAGCTTTAAGAAAAACATTGTCACAGGTAAAAGCTACGAGTCTTCTGAGCAAGAGTCCACTTATTTAATTAATGCGCTTCGTGAACGCATTCCTGCGACAGTTGTGACATCACTAACATATCCTGCTGCAGAGCCGAGCGCACGCTATGGAAATCCTCTTTTAGTTAAACCGCGTCTTGGACAGGGCGCATTTAGAGTGTTGGTGACCGAAAGCTATCATCGTAGGTGTGCTATTTCCGGAGAGAAGACTCTCCCGGTGCTTGAAGCTGCCCATATAAAGCCGTATGCTGAGCAAGGACCACATCTTATAAGAAATGGCCTTTTGCTCCGGTCAGACCTGCACATATTGTTTGATCAAGGATATGTTACAGTTACTCCAGACTCGCATGTTTTGATTAGCAAACGTATTCGTCAGGAATTTGAAAACGGAAAAGATTACTATGCCTTGGATGGAACAGAATTAAAAGCTGTACCTGAAAGAATACAAGACCGCCCGTCTGCTGATTTCTTGAGTTGGCATAATCAAAATCGCTATCTAGAGTGAGACTACGTGTTTATGAAAAGAGAATATTATTCAGACTCAATCCCACGCTTCTGCTCCACTACCTCAGCAGCGATAATTGGTAGTCTAAGTACCGCCAGTGCCACTGAGGGGTTTCCAGTCACACCAGAACAAACTGGAGCTTGGGTGGAGCAGATATCTATTCTTCAAAAATGTCTGAATGGGAAACAGGGCAAGATCTACTTTGAGTACTCCATCCCGCGCATGGGGCGTAGGATAGACGTTGTGCTCATAATCGAGCGCGTTATCTTTGTTCTGGAATTTAAAGTTGGCGCCCAGGATTTTTCGGCTTATGCTGTAGACCAAGTGCTGGATTACGCGCTGGACCTTTCAAATTTCCACGAAACCAGCCACGGCAAATATGTGGCCCCGGTGCTTGTCTCCACTCAGGCACAGCCCCAACCGGTGAATATCGGTTTCTCTGCAAATAATTCAAAGCTTTGTTTCCCTATAAAATGTGCTTCCTCACAAATTGAAGATGTTATTTCCAAGGCTCTATCCTTTACGGACGGCCCTAGCATAGCCGCAGAAACCTGGGAGGGCGGACGCTACTCCCCTACTCCTACAATAGTAGAAGCCGCCATGGCTTTATACCGCGGGCATAAAGTAGCGGAGATCTCCAGAAGCGATGCTGGCGCCATAAACCTGGCCCAGACCTCTGCCAGCGTGGCGCAAATAATATCCGCCGCCCGTGCAGGCTCGCGCAAGGCCATCTGCTTTGTAACGGGCGTGCCCGGCGCGGGGAAAACCCTTGTGGGCCTTAATATCGCCACCACACACATAAACAAGGACGATGAGTTATACAGCGTATTTCTTTCCGGCAATGGCCCGCTTGTGGCGGTTCTGCGCGAGGCCCTCGCCCGAGACAGGGTTCTGCATGAAAAGGCCAAGGGCAACAAGGTAAGAAAAGGGGCGGCCTTCAGTGAAGTTAAAATGTTCGTCCAGAATGTTCACAATTTCCGAGATTCATGCCTGATAGATGCGAAGCCTCCCATAGAGCACGTGGCGCTATTCGACGAGGCCCAACGGGCCTGGGACCTGCAGCAGACGGCCAACTTCATGAGCCGTAAGAAGAAGATCAAAGGTTTTAACCAATCCGAGCCGGAGTTTTTAATCTCCTGCCTGGACCGGCACCCGGACTGGGCCGTGATAGTGTGCCTGGTGGGCGGCGGCCAAGAAATAAACACGGGCGAGGCCGGCATAAGCGAGTGGATAGACTCGCTCCTGCGCAAGTTCCCCGGCTGGGACGTCCACATTTCGCCGCGCCTTACCGACAGCGAGTACGGCGCTGGTTCGATTATTACCAAATTAAATGAGACGTCGCTAAAGGTGGAATATAAGGACGAGTTGCACCTGGCTGTTTCACTGCGCTCTTTCCGTGCAGAGCGCGTTTCCGAGCTAGTTAAGAAGGTGTTGGACTTGGAGGCCGCTTCTGCCAAGGAAACGCTTAAGGCCATTGGCACCAACTACCCCATAGTGCTTACCCGCGACCTGAAGAAGGCCAAGGACTGGCTTAAGGCGCGTGCGCAGGGCACCGAGCGCTATGGGATAGTTGTATCTTCCCAGGCCGAGCGCCTTAAACCCTACGCTATCGACGTGAAATCGCCTGTTGACCCGGTCGATTGGTTCCTGGCCGGCAAGGACGATGTGCGCTCGTCCTATTATTTGGAAGATGTCGCCACTGAATTCCATGTGCAGGGCTTGGAGCTTGATTGGGCCTGCGTCACATGGGACGCAGATATGCGCCACACGCCTAATGGTTGGGAGAACTGGTCCTTTAAAGGCAACAAATGGCTGCGCATCCTTAAAGATGTGCGCAAAGACTACCAAAAGAACGCCTACCGCGTGCTCCTTACCCGTGCCCGGCAAGGGATGGTAATTGTGGTCCCACAAGGTGATCCCGATGACCATACACGAGCGCCGGGTTATTATGACTCAACCTATCAGTATTTGAGTGGAATTGGTTTTCAGCAGATATAGAGCTATGCCTGACAGCCCGCTAAACCGCGTGACTAAATACTGGTGGGTAAGCCAGAACCAAACCTTTGAACAAGAGTTTGAAGGCGGGTATCTTTGGTCCCCACGGCGCAATAGTAATGGCGGGTACAACCATGCTTACGAGAATATGCGTGATATGGCCCCGGGAGATGTGGTTTTTTCTTTCGTGGATAGACGCATTAAGGCAATCAGCATTGTGCGTTACTGTGCTGTACCTTCTCCCAAGCCAGAGGAGTTCGGTGATATAGGACCACACTGGCACCCTAAACTTGGGTGGATGGTGGCGGTAGATTATAAACTGCTAAATAACGCCATAGAGCCCAGATCCCACATGCCTATTCTCGGCCCATTGCAGCCGGCGCATTATGCCCCGCTGCAGGTGAATGGCGACGGGAACCAGGCGTATTTGTTTGAAGTTCCCAAGGAGATGGCGCAGGTTATCATTGGCCTTATTGGACAGGAAGCCAAAGAGTTTTCTCTCAATAGCTTTGCAGCAGCGGATACTGCCGCCACAATTATTGATGACTCCCGCGCTATAGTTAACTGGGAAAACGCCGAGCAGAAGAAAATTGAAATAGATAGCCATATTACCAATACGGTAAGAGTGTCGCTGACAAACGCGCGCATTGGCCAAGGCCTGTTTAAGCAACGCGTAATGCGCATCGAAAAAGCCTGCCGCATTACAAAAGTAAGCAACCCCGAACATCTCATCGGCAGCCATATAAGACCCTGGCGCGAATCAGACAATGATCAGCGACTCGACGGAGAAAATGGGCTTCTCCTAACTCCAACAATAGATCATCTGTTTGATCGTGGCTTCATCTCGTTTGAGAACACCGGCAGTTTGATAATTTCGCCTGTAGCAGATCGCTATTCGCTGGATAAAATGAAAATTCCGGAAGCGGGATTTTATGCCGGCACATTCTCTGCACAGCAGAAACAATATCTGGATTTCCACCGAGACATGGTACTGCTGAAGCGGACCCATTAAAGGGAATATATTCGCTCATGAAACTGCTGATTCTCGTTATTGTCTTCATTCTAGTTATTCAACTGCTCAAGGCAGTAATGCCGAGGTTTCGCGCGTCCCGCAGGCACTGGGCAGGCAAAAGAACCGCCTCATATCGGCCGATCTTTGCCCCACAGGCCGGGATGGCTGTGATAACAGGGGAAAGCGGCGCCTGGCTTAACCTCTGCAGGGAGTTGCGCGAGAAAGTTAAATTGAAGGTTACTTATGATTGAGGCAGAATTGAAAGGTAAATGTGGAGGGTTATCTGATCAGGAGGATGCTTTAACCTCTACGGTGTTTGGGGTATTGAAATACGCGTTCCTTCGCCCTGTTTTGAGATCATTTCTGGCGGAGGCGAAGAATTTGGTAACAGGGTCTAAATATGACCCATCTCTTTTGGGGGACGACTACCGATTTGTTTTTTGGAGCCGTATCTCGGCTGAAAGTGAAATCGACTTGGAATTGAGGGGCAGCGATTATAGGCTTGGGATAGAGGTGAAATATTTGGCTGAGGAATCTGGTGATGGGCAGTTAGATAGATACTCCAAGATTCTTGATCATGTCGTATATGTAACCTTGGATTCAGTTCCGCCAGCAGTTTCAAAGGTTAATCCTAAAATATTCTGGGTGTCCTGGCATGAACTTCACAAAATACTAAAGCAGCGACTCGGTTCAGCAGAGGGGCTTGAAATAGAATTATTGCAAGATCTGATTAGATACCTTGAAAACCGAGGCATTCGCTCATTTATTGGCTTTGTTGGAAATGGAAATGTGCCAGAGGCAACCTGGCCGCTCTTTTGGGGCGATAAATTATTCCATCCCAAAGAAACAGTGATTGGATACTCAGGCCCTTTGTTCTTTATGGAGAAAAATACAAATGAATAATAATTCTGAAGCGGTGATGCAGTCTGTAAAGTGCCTTACTGAATTCTACAGAGAAATCGGTGAGTTTATTAGGGCCTTGGATAGGGTAATGAATGATGCTGGGTACTCTGTTGTTAAGGCCTCAAAAGATTCAGTGGTTGATGCAACGTCGGGCACGTTGGATAGACCTCACCGGTGGTTGCCGGTATGTTTCTACCGGGGGTATACTGCGGGAAGTATGCAATACTTTGCAGTAAATATTCTTTTAGACAGGACGAGAAAAGAACACACGGCTGTCTTGGAACCGCTTCTGATTGGATGCCGCATAACCTTTGCTAGCCGTATGAGAGAAAAGAGTTGGAAAGATAGTAGTTGGGATGATACCCCAAGGGATTTATACTTCTATACAAAACCAGTGCCCAAGGTTAACCATAAAGTGTATGGAAAAAAGGAACTTCTAACTACAGAAAACCGCAAAGCACTTAATGAAAAATATTGGGGAGACGATGAGTTGTCAATAATTAAAGATATCTCCTTGGCTACAGTTCCGTTAATGCAGCTGACTAGCAAGACAGAGATAAAGGAAATGGTTTTGAAATTATTCTGTATTAGTTAAGAAGCAGAGAGTTGCCCCCAGGATCCTTGTACGGGAAAAGTTGTGCGCCGTCAGTCTAGTTATAGAGCTGGCCTACGCATTATTCCCAAGAATAACGCTAAAATAGCCTTTTTCAACTCGACACGCCCTTGTCGGGTTGGCCTGCTATACTATCCGTAAATAAAAGAGGTGTTATGCAAAATCTTATTCATATCGGTCGGCCTACTTGTGACTATTTTTCCGGCGTAGAGAAGAAATACTCTTCACGAGATGTGAAACGGCGGCCGCACGTTAAAAGGCTGAGTTTTGATCTGGCGAATATATATGGGGCGCTGCCGATAGGAAAGCTTACTCTTGTTTGCGGGGCCGACGAAACAGTCTCTATGTTTTTGAGCTGGCTGGCGGTAAGGCTGGCCTCCGGCAAACTGCCGGTAATATGCGCGCTCAATTGCTCAGCATCGGAACTTGCTGGCCGGCTGATATCCGTGGAAAGCAATGTGCCATTAGCGTTTCTCAACGCAGGCGCGGTAAAGCGCGAAGATTGGGTTCCAATGACACGCGCTGCTGGGGCGGTGGCAGACTCAAATATTGCGGTTGCCGAAGAAAGCGATACACCGCTTCATCTTTTGGCTGCACAAGCAGCGGCTTTGGGGCAGAAAGATAGGCCTGGCGTTCTTATTGTAGCTGGAGGCGCGGGTGGTGCACCGGAGGAGTTGAATTCTCTTGCGCGCGAGCACGGCATAGTGGCTATTATGGCGGCAGGCACACACGTTCCCGCAGGTACTTCAACGGCGCTGGTGCTCAAGGTCCGTTCTTATGCTCTTGGAGCTAACACCAAGGGCATAAAAGTATCAGCACTAATACAGGGGGCTTTTACTGATTGGGCAAAGACCTGTTATGGGAAGGACTGTGTCCGTGTTGGCATAATGCCGCCTGATAAAACATCGAAGCAACCGGGGCTTTTCCCTGCACAACCGGGGTAGGCAAACTGGTTGCAAATCGCAACCGGTTCATTCGGTAAACATTTGATTCCCGGGTTGAGAGTCCGCTCAAAACTCCAACCAGTGGTTGGAGAAATCAGTTTGGTCCATCCCAAACACAAAACCCGCACCAATGGTGCGAGAAATAGAAAACTGTCACCAATGCTGGCAGAAATGAGAATTTTCCCGCAAAATAGCTATTTTCAACCCGACACGCGGTTGTCGGGTTGGCCTGCTATGCTATTTGTACGGCAAGGGGGGGTTATGTCTAAAGAAATTATTCCACAGGAATTCATTGCGTCGAAGATATACATCGTGCGCGGGCAGAAAGTAATGCTGGATAGTGATCTGGCGAGTCTCTATGGCGTTACGACAAAAAACCTCAACAAGGCCGTCTCGAGAAATCTCGATAGCTTCCCGCCGGATTTCATGTATAAGCTAAAGGCGAGCGAGCAGGAGAACTTGAGGTTCCAAATTGGAACCTCAAGATGGGGCGGGAGGCGGTATTTGCCTTATGTGTTCACGCATAATGGCGTTTCCATGCTTTCCAGCGTGCTTAAGAGTAAGGGCGCACGACAGGTAAATATTCAGATCATGCGCACTTTCACAAAACTTAAGGAATTACTCGACACACATACTGACCTGCGGCGCAAACTGGAAGAGATGGAGAAGAAATACGACCACCAGTTTAAAGTAGTATTCGACGCCATCAAAAGCCTGATCGCGGACCCGCCGCCGGTTAAGAAGATAGGCTTTACAGCCAGGAAATGAGTCTCAGAGGGAAAACCATGAACACATTGCTGGAATACTTATATCGCGATGCTTCGAATTATAAACAGCACGGCAGCGTTGTGTTGCGGGGGGCAATATCGCTAAAAGACATTCGACCTTTGCTTATAGACGGGGAATACTTTATTCCATCTCAGGCCGGGCTCCCTGACCTTCAGCATAAATTTAAGGACCAGGGGTTTGAATATCCGACCAGTGACGATCACGAATGGCACGAGATAGTTTCAATGAAGCCGACTACAAAACAGGCGACGCTCCCTCTTCATCGAAAAGAGTTCTTATCCCGGTTGCAAAGATCTCGCCGGGCTGCCTGTATTTAAGTCAGGCCCGCAATGCGGGCGGAATTTGAAGAGAAATAATTAGTACCACGCCCCGGACTGCTTCAAAAATCCCAAAATCTCCAAAACCATCCCGACAGACGGTTGTCGGGTTGGTCTGCTATGCTATTTATACGGCAAGGGGGGCGCTATATGAAAGGATCAGAAAAAAAGAAGGAACATTCTTTGAGTGCGACGTCACTGCCAGTTGAAGGGGCTGGATTTAATGCGCTTCTGGGCAGATTGCGCGGCATTATACAGCAGGCGCGCAGCCAGGCGCTGCGCGCGGTGGATCTTGTGCAGGTGCGCACCTGCTGGGAAGTTGGGCGGCATATTGTTGAATTTCACCAAGGTGGTGCGGCCAAGGCGAAATATGGGGCGCAACTGCTCAGCAGCCTGGCTGAAAAACTTACGGGTGAATTCGGTAAGGGTTTCGATGAACGGAATCTGCGTAATATGAGGGCTTTCTTTCAGGCATTCCCAATTTGGAACGCACTGCGTTCCGAATTGAGCTGGACCCATTACCGGCTATTGCTGCGCGTGGAGGATGGGCATGCCCGGCAGTGGTACATGAACGAGTCTGCCGACCAGAACTGGGGAAGCCGCGCTCTTGAGCGGCAGATCGGCACGCTGTATTATGAACGGCTTCTTGCCAGTAAAGACCGAAAGCCAGTGCGCCGCGAAGCGGCCACAATGATAGCCAAAGCGGATAAGACCCCAAGAGATTTTGTTCGCGACCCGGTGCTTTTGGAGTTCCTCGGCTTGCCAGGGTCCGGGAAACTTCTGGAATCCAATCTGGAGCAGTCTTTAATAATGAATCTTCAACACTTCCTGCTTGAGCTCGGCAAAGGCTTCGCTTTTGTGGCTCGGCAGCAGCGGCTCAGTACGGAAACCAAGGATTTTTACGTAGACCTTGTCTTCTATAATATCCAACTGAAATGCTTTGTCTTGTTCGACCTTAAAACCAAAGAATTGTCGCACCAGGACATTGGGCAGATGGATATGTATGTCCGGATGTATGATGAACTTAAGCGGGGTGCGGGTGACAATCCTACTGTCGGCATTATTCTGTGCGCGCAAAAAGACGCTTCGGTTGTGCGGTTTTCCGTGTTGAAAAAGCATAAGCGGCTCTTCGCCACTAAATACCGGCTTGTTCTGCCGTCCGAGTCCGAATTGCGGGCGGAACTTGAGCGGGAGATGAAAAACTCTCGCCAATAGTGAGAGAATTAGGCAGCAGGCGGCTGCCCAATTGTAAAGGACGGCCATAAACCGGGCATCTTTTCCTGTTATGGGCCAAAATTGCTGTTTCTTGCCCACAGGGACCAGATACTTGACCAAAGCCTGGCTACGCTCCGCAATGTGTTGAAGGAACCCGACTTCGGGGTGCGCATGGGCGGGCCGCATGGTACGCCCGCAACTAAAGACCATCTAT
>JAUSCK010000170.1 GCA_030651035.1 Elusimicrobiota bacterium | reverse complement strand
CAGCTGTTCATCGACGAGTTCGAGAAAGGCAACAAGACCATAGTGGAGATAGCGAATATGGTCCGCGGCAAGCTGGACGACAAGATCTTCACCAAAGCGTATCTTGAGAACTTGAGCAAATAATATGAGGAAACTTTTATTGATCTTTGTTCTGCTCCCGGCCGCCGTTTCTGCGGAGGACGCGGCTTCGGAGCTGGAGATGTTCTCCGTCCCCGAGGTGGTGACGCAGGCCGCTTCGACGGCCGGCGCGGCGGAAGAGAGAAAGTCGCTGGGCTTTTCGGGCGAGATCGTGAGCGTGCTGGAGGACGTGGTCTACAGTTCCTCCGCTGGCAACCCGTTCAACTCGTATATAGTGGGCAACCTTATGCTGGACGCGCGCCTGAAGAACGGCGTCAAGGCTTTCGCCAACATGGAATCCGCCTATTATTCCAAAACCCGCGAAACCAGCTCGGTGCTGCGCGAGGCCTTCCTGGACTTCAATGTAAGCCGCCGCGTCTATTTCCGCACCGGCAAGCAGGTGCTCCAGTGGGGCAGGTGTTACCTGTGGAACCCCACCGACCTGATAAACATAGAGAAGAAGCCCTTCGTGCGGAAGATCGGCTACCGGGACGGCGCTTACGGCGTGAAATTCCATATGCCGTTCGGCACCGACTACAATATTTACGGCTTCCTCGATACCGGCAGCGCCGCGGAAGGCCGGGACCTTGGCGGCGCGCTGAAATTCGAGCTGCTCACCGGCAAAACCGAGATGGCTTTCTCGGGCTGGGCCAAGCGGAACCGCCTGCCCGTCTTCGGCTACGACCTTTCAAGCCGCCTGGGTGACGTGGACATAGCCGGCGAAGTGAGCGCGGCGCGCCGCGACAATACCCGCTTCATCAGGAACGACGGGGGCGTGCTCAGGGTATACCGGAAGAAAGACGACTGGGTCGCCAAGGCCGCCGTAAACTTCAGCAGGGGTTTCAGGCTGGGCAACTTCAACGACAGGCTTACCGTGGCGACGGAGTTCTTCTACAATCAGACCGGCTATGTAAAAAGCCCTTTCAGGGATAAGGCGGCTTACGGCTTCTCCGGGCCGCTGGCCTTGCTGGGCGCCGGCACAAAAGCGCAATTCCTGCTGGGCAACGGCCTTTATGAGCCTAACTACCTGTCCCGGTACTACGGGGCGGTGTTCACAAGCGTCAGCCGGTTCATAATAACGGATATGACGCTGAACCTGAACTATGTGCGCAACCTCAACGACCATTCCGGCGTGCTTTCCACGGGCGTGACATACAAGAACCTCAGCGACTTCTCGGCCGGCTGCCTGGCGAGCGCTTTCCTGGGCCCCGCCAAAAGCGAGTATACTTTTTCTGGCGCCAAGCTGATGGTCCAGCTCACCGCCGGTGTTTCATTCTGACAGACGGCTTCGCCGCGTGGGTCTAAAAACAAAATTATATGGGACCAATGGCCCCTGCGCTTATCCGGCGCACGGGGTAGGCTATAACTGTAAAACATGAAAGTAATCAAACGACTATTCACCGGCGGCCTGGCGGCAGTTCTAGCCGTGCTGTTCGTAAACACCGTAAAAGCCGCTGACCTTTCCTTTGACGGCGCAGCCGGCGGGATCTCCCTGGCCGAAACCCTTCGATCTTTTGAAAGCCGCAGTGCGGACCAGTTCCAGCCTCCCCTCGCCCCTGCCCCGGCCGGCGCGCGGGTTTACGACTTCAAGCTCCTTTACGGCGGCCTGGGCTATCCCTCCCCGGACTATTTCGGCTCTGATGAAACCGAGGTCATGGACCTGGAATCCTATACCAGCAAGGAAGACTCGTTTTACGGAGAGATAAACGGCTATCTCCGCTTCTACCCGGCGCCCTACGAATGGTACGGCACGGGCCCGGAAGACGCCAAAATAATAGTAAAGAACATCGACCGCGTTTTTGACAGGGCGCCGGCCCTTCCCGGAGACCTTATGCTTTTCCGCGGCCTCGACCTGAAATTCCGCGACAACAAGGCTTATGCGATAGGCGAGGAATTTATAGACAAAGGTTATGTCTCGACTTCGGTCTCGTATAAAGTGGCGCGGTATTTCGCCATAGAGATCGGCGATAACGAGACTACCGCTTCCCGCAAAGCGGTTTTTGCTTTATACCTGAATCGCCCCGGCGAAAAAGGGATCCTTGTCGACCAGGGCGAAGACGAGGTCATATTAAGGCACGGCATGAAGTTCAGGGTAATGGCGAAAAAGGACGGTGTAAAGAAGTACGACCTCTACCTGGTGCAGGCCTGCCTGAGCGCCTGCGCGGACTCTCTGCCCGGAGATGTCCGCGGCTTCTGGCGGAATTTCAGCGTACAGGACTAGCGTTTTCTCTCATGATATTCAATAGATAAAAGCTTCCTCGGCGGGGGCTTTTATAATTTAACACCGCAGGAAGGGCCTAGGGAGGGCAGGGCCCGGGAAACCACCAGCCCAAGCCGGGCGTCCAGCAGCCGTCCAACGATATAACGCCTGGTCAGATCATCGGGGCGTTCGGCGCCCTTATCAACGCTGCCAATGGCGGGAATCAGAACGGCTGGAACAACCAGCCCAGCCATGGCAGCCAGAACGGCGGGCGCGGATCTTATCCGCGCCCGCCGTTCTTGTTCAGCGAGCCCGACGTGAAATATTGACAAAAAACTTTTTTTAAGATTACCCCTTGACAAGTCAAGGGCTGTCTGTTATACTCGGTAAGCAGTCTTGTTCTCTTTAAAGTGCGTCGGCGGTGCGGTCGAGATGGTCTCGGTGGTGCGGTCCGGCCGCGGGGTTCCTCCCCCGGCCCACGACGCGGTTTCCCCCGGTTCGCGGCCAGCGTTGCGCGGTGCCTCTGCGGTGTCGGTCCGGCGCGTTCTTCGGGGTGTTCCCTGGTCCGTCTCCCCCACCTTGGTGGGGCGCGGTCTGCGGGTCCTGGTTCGGCGTTCCGCCTTCGGCGGTCTGCTCCCGGGTGGGTGTTCCGGCCCTCGGTCCCGGCGCGTCTTGCGCCTTTGGTTCCCGGCTCGCCCCTGATGCGGTTGCAGTCTGCGGTCACAAGTACCCTGGCCCGTGTGCCAATTGAAGAGCCCCCGTCCGCGGGGGCTCTCAATTTATATCCCTAAGGTACAAGGGGGCTCTGAATTTATATCCCTAAGGTACAAGGGGGCTCTGAATTTATATCCCTAAGGTACAAGGGGGCTCTGAATTTATATCCCTAAGGTACAAGGGGCTCTCAATTCCTACCCTCCCTCCGGCAGGCGCCCCCGCTTTTGGTATCATAGCGTTAGAGGACCCGTCCTGAGATTCCCGGTGGAAGCCGGGCTGACTCTGTTCTTTTCCGGCCTCTAACCGGGATCCAAGGAGCGCACGGTGCATAATATTTTCAACCGCAAAAAAACAATAATAGGGATGATACATGTCGGGCCCCTGCCGGGGCGAGTCATCGGTGAGCGAAGCCGTTTCGGCGGATATTTTTAGCGCGTGAAGAGCCGGCCCCGGGCGCTGGAGAACCTATGAACCTTGAAAAATATTTAATCCTTGGTGAGGAAGTCCGCTCCGCCAAGCAGAACGGCCGGCCGCTCGTAGCGCTGGAGTCGACGATCATCAGCCACGGCATGCCTTATCCCGAGAACGTCAAGACGGCGCTGGAAGTCGAGGATATTGTCCGCGCACAAGGCGCAGTTCCCGCTACGATCGCCCTGCTCGACGGGAAGATAGTCGCGGGTCTTTCCCCGGCGGAGATAGACGAGCTGGGCAAAAAGGGGCAAAGCGCGGTGAAGGTTTCCCGCCGTGACATCCCGGCCGCGCTGGCAAAGAAGGTGCCGGGCGCCACCACGGTGGCGGGGACGATGATAGCCGCGCAGCTTGCGGGGATAGAGGTTTTTGCCACCGGCGGAATAGGGGGGGCGCACAGGGGCGCGCAGCGCACCTTCGATATCTCGGCCGACCTTTCGGAGCTCGCCCGCACTAATGTGGCCGTAGTCTGCGCCGGAGTGAAGGCGATACTTGATATCGGGCTGACGCTGGAGATCCTGGAAACGCTGGGCGTGCCGGTCATCTGCTACGGCACCGACTACTTCCCCGCTTTTTATACCAGGTCGTCCGGGCTCAAAGCCGAATGCCGGTTGGACACCCCCGCCGAGATAGCCCGGGCCCTGCGGGCCAAGTGGGACCTCGGGCTTTCGGGGGGGGTGGTGGTCGCGAATCCGGTGCCGGCCGAATTCGAGGCCGATCCGGCAACGATAGAAATGGCGATCTCGCTCGCGCTCGACGAGGCCGGCAAGTCCGGCATCACCGGCAAACGGATAACGCCGTATCTTCTTGAAGCGATAACGCGGGTTACCTGCGGAAAGTCGCTGGCGACGAACATCGCCCTGGTAAAGAACAACGCCTTCCTCGCGGCCGAGATCGCCTGCAGCCTGAAGCTGTAACCAAGAAAATGCTTAAACCTGGAACTTTAATAAACGGACATAAAATAATCTCCGAGCTGGGACGGGGCGGCATGGGCGTGGTTTATGAGGCTTTTGACCCCAACCTTGAGCGACGCGCGGCCGTGAAGCTGATACTCCCGGAGCAGGCCACCGAGGTGAACAAGAAGCGCTTCATCCGCGAAGCCGCCGCCATCGCCCGCTGCAGCCACCCCGGCATAATCAAGGTCTACAGCTACGGGGAATTCGAGGGGCTTCCGTTCTTCATCATGGAATTCGTGAGCGGCAGCCCGCTGTCCGCCTTTCTTGAGCGCGCGCGGATAATACGCGACGCCAAAGACCTGGCGGAGCTGAAGGAATACGGCTATCTGCCGGAACCTTTACCGCAGGAGGCGGACTGGCCGTATTTCCTGAAAAGCCTGTCCTCCCTGCCGCTTAACGACGAGGATTACGAGAGCCACGCCGCCACCCTTATAGCCAACGTGGCCGACGCCCTTTACGAGGCTCATTCGCTGGGCATCCTGCACCGCGACATAAAGCCGGGCAATATCCTGGTGGCTGAAAAAGGCCACGCCAAGCTGGCCGACTTCGGCCTGGCAAAAATGAAAGGTTCGATGGAACTGACCGGCGACCAGCAGATCTTCGGCACGCTCAAATATATTTCCCCGGAACATTTCTCGGGCCTGGAGCCCACGCAGCTGTCCGATATTTACGGGCTGGGCGTGGTGTTCTACGAGCTGCTCACGCTGAAACACCCGTTCGACGCCGATAACTCCGCCGCGCTTATAAAGGCCGTCACGCAGGACGCGCCGGTCCCTCCGGTCAGGCTCAACCCGCGTATTTCCCCGGCCATAAACGAGCTGGTGCTGAAATGCCTTTCGAAGGACCCCGCCGGCAGGCCGCAGAGCGCTCTGGAGCTGGCCGACGCCGCCCGCATGGGCGCCCGGCACAAAGGGCTCAAGACGCAATTCTTCGACGGCGTGCGCGGGATGCTGGGCGCCGGGAAGCAGGCGCATACGCCTCCCCCGGACGAGCCCGCCCCGGCCCGGGCGGGGGAAGCCGACAGGAAAGAAGCCCTGCGCCTGGCGGAAAAAGCGGCGCGGACATACTACGCGGAATGGAACCTGACCGAAACACTGGGCCTTATTACGGAGGCGCTGGTGCTGGATCCCTACTGCGCGGACGCCTATTCGATGCTGGCCATAGTTTCCGGCAACCTGGGTGGGGAGACCATTTTCAGGAAATATCTGCCCAACCTGCGGCGCATGGCGCAGACCTGCTCCGATGAGGCCCTTAAGCTCAGGATAACCTTTTTACTGGAATACTTCGACCGGAGCGGGAGCTGGCTGAAGACCGGAGAGCGGTACCTCAGGCTGAAGCCCGGCGACAAGGACGCGCTGTCGCTGTGCGGCCTGAAGGAGGCCGGGAGGCAGAATTTCAAGACAGCCGGCGAATATTGCGAAAGGCTGAAAAAGTTGGTCCCGGACTCTGGTTTTTTCGAGGCAGTATTCGCGCCGCGCTTCCGTCCCCCGGAAAGCCCGGAGAGACAGCTGGAGCAGGCGCTGGCCGCGGTGGCCGCCTATCCCGAAGCGATCACGCCGCGCATCGCCCTGCTGGGGACGCTGCTGGACGCCGGGCTCCTGGACGAAGCGGAGCGGCAGTTCCCGGCGGCCCTCGAGCTGGCGCCCTCGGACGACCTGCTGGTCTATTTCAAGGGGGAAATGCATCTCCGCAAAAATGAACTGCAGGCGGCCTGCGGCGATCTGAGGAAATTCATAGGCCTCACCCCCACGGAGGAGCTTAAGCCGCACGCTTACACCAAATTATACCGGCTCTGTAAACTGATGGGGAACGAGGAGCAGGCGCAGAAGAACCTTAAGATAGCCAGGAACCTTTCACCGGAGCTCGATATAAAGACCAACGAAGAGGTCCTCGGGATAGTGCGGTCCGTAAAATTCCCGGCCGACGCTTTCGAGGGTTTCAGCCGCGCCGCCGCGGACTTTGCCCTTGCAGAAGGCAAAACCGCCCTGTTGCGGCATATAACGGTCCCCTACAATAACGTGGATAATCCTTCCGTTTCGCTGTACCGGTTCGAGAACGGCGCCGCGCGCGGGCTGGCCATCTGGCTGGCATACAACGCCGAACTGGCGGCCGGCAGCATGAGGATGAGGACATACCTGCAGGCGCCGCCGCTGTCCTCTTTCAGCGACTCCGGGGGCAATATCCTTAAAACGGAACTGCAGAAAACGGTCTCCCGGTATTACGGCACCTACCTTGCAACCATCCACTTCAGCTCCATGCCGGCGCTTAACAGCGTTTACGCTGCGGCCGCGGAGCCGGACATGGAGAAGCTGTGGAAGAGGCTTGAGGACGGCACGGTGGAATTCCGGCTGGAGGAAATGCCGGAGACTACGGTGAGCCGCTGCGTAGTGCTCGCCCTGCCACAGGGCGCGGAGCTGCTTTCCCTTTCACCCGAGCCGGACAGGCGGGAGGCCGCCGGCGGCGAAACCATGCTGGTCTATTCCCGTTTTTTCCCGGCAAACCGGGCTTTCACCATTTCCGCGCATTTCCGCCTGCCGTGACGCGCGGCCTTGAGCATGAGGTGGGCATAGGTGGGCCGGATTTGTTAAGATATAGTATCGCGAGCCCAAAACTCCCTAACATTCTTACTGGCCGGGTTTTGCAGAGAAAAGGTAGCAGGCGCCTTTTACGCTTGGATTTTTTATAATATACGCACAAAGAGGATCACTATTATGGCTAAAAAACCTTTGAAAGTTCCGGCGGAAAAATATCAGAACCTTAGCGGCAAATCCACGGTCGTGTCGTATAAGATCGTAAAAGACTCCGTAACCATCGTGTTCGCCTCGCACGAGAAGTACATCTATTCCAACCAGAGCGCCGGCCGCCTCAATGTAAAACAGATGAAGGACCTCGCGCTCGCCGGGAAGGGATTGGGGACTTTTATAGACACCAATCTGAAAGAGAGCTTTGCAAGGAAGATCAGGTAAGAGCGGCGGGGAAAGTGGAGATGGACAAGACTATCTTCATCTATTGCGACGGCGCCTGCTCGGGTAATCCCGGGCCGGGCGGCTGGGCGACTGTGATCATCTACCCTGAGAACCTCGTGCGCGAACTTGGCGGCGGGGAACGTCCTACCACCAACAACCGCATGGAAATGCTGGGCGCTATAGCGGCGCTCAGCGCCGTACGTGACCGGCCCGAGCCGGTAAAACTCTATACTGATTCCGGCCTGCTCATAAACGGCATCACCGGCTGGATACACGGCTGGAAGCGCAAAGGCTGGCTGACGGCGGGCGGCAAGCCCGTGGTCAACCAGGACCTCTGGGAGCGCCTGGACGCGCTGGCCCAGGCCCGGAAAGGGCGCCTGGCCTGGGGGCACGTAAAAGGCCACGCCGGCCACGAGATAAACGAGCGCTGCGACGTGATAGCGGTGGGCTTCTCCAAGGGGCCCAGGCAGGCGCTCTACGAAGGCCCGGCGGTAGGCTGCGGCTACTCGCTGCTTGAGCCGGGGGCCGAACACCTGCATACAGCCGCTTCGCGCGGCAAATCCTCCTCTTCCAAACCAAGATCGAAAGCCGGCGGCTACTACCTCAGCCTCGTGGGGGGCTGCCTGGAGCGCCACGTCACCTGGCCGGCTTGCCAGGGGCGCGTGCACGGCGTCTCGGGGGCGCGGTTCAAAAAAGTCTCGTCCGCCGCGGAAGAACAAGAAGTCCTGAAGCTTTGGGGAGTATAGAATGTACCTGTTTTTCGATACAGAAACCACCGGCCTTCCCAGGAACTGGAAGGCGCCCATAACCGACCTGGACAACTGGCCCAGGATGATCCAGCTGGCCTACCTGCTTTCCGACTCCGGCGGGAACAGGATCTCCGGCGGGGATTTTATAATAAAGCCGGTCGGCTTTACCATTCCCGAAGAGGCCTCGCGCATACACGGCATCTCGACGGAGCGGGCCATAAAAGAAGGCAGGGACCTGCTGACCGTCCTGCGGGACTTCCAGGCGGCGATCGGCCGGGCGGAGTATCTGGTAGCGCACAATATAAGCTTCGATGAGAAGATCGTGGGCGCCGAATTCCTGAGGAATAAAATGCCGGACAGCCTTCCGGCCAAAACGCGGATCTGCACCATGCACAGCTCCACTGATTATTGCGCCATCCCGGGCCCTTACGGCAATAAGTGGCCGAAGCTGATAGAACTCCACAGTAAATTATTTCAGCAGGGCTTCGAAGAAGCCCATAACGCCGCCGCCGACGTTTCGGCGATGATAAAATGTTTCTGGGAGCTGAAGCGGCTGGGAGTCATCAAGGTATAAGGTTTTATGAATTCGAAGACCAAGCCCCTGCCGCCGGTGAACGACAAAGCGGGACTGATCAAGCACGTGGAAAGCCTGCTGAAATGCCGCCGCTGCCCGGAGATGCACCCGCCGGTCGTAAGCGGCGGCCCTGTTCTGAGCCGGGTCATGCTGGTGGGCCAGGCCCCCGGCGATAAAGAGCCCAAGCTGGGCCGCCCCTTCGCCTGGACGGCCGGCAAGACGCTGTTCCGCTGGTTTAACGAGGCCGCCGGCATAGACGAGGCCAAATTCCGCGCTTCCGTCTACATGGCGGCGGTGTGCCGCTGCTTCCCCGGCAAGAAAGCCTCCGGCGGCGACCGCGTGCCCTCTCCGGAAGAAATAAAAAAATGCTCCGCCTGGCTGGACCGCGAGCTGGAAATGCTCCGGCCCGCCCTGGTCATCCCCGTCGGCAAACTGGCGATAGCGCAGTTCATGGAAGCGGATAAACTGAACGGCGTGGTCGGCCAGGTTTTCCGTCTTAACCGCGGCGGCGTCCCTTTCGACCTGATCCCGCTGCCGCACTCCTCCGGCGCGTCTCCCTGGCGCTACTCGGCCGCGGGCAAGCCCCTGCTTGCCAAAGCCCTGTTGCTTATAGCCAACCACCCCGCGATAAAAGAGATCAAGGGTAATAAATAATGGGCGCAGGACGGCGGGGCCCCGATGCATAATGTGAAAGCCCGGCAGGTCTTTGCCTGGCTCCTTTTTTCTGTCCTTACTTGCTGGGGAACGATGGCGCTCGTTTACTCCAATCTTCCGCCCGGCCCGCGCACGGCCGCCGCAGCTGTCTTTGTCATAGCAGCGCTCGTCAGCGCCCTCTTCCCCCGGAGTAACGGCCGTAAAATAATATATTTCCTGTCGGCGTTCGCGCTGGTGCTGGCCTGTTGGCTGGCCCTGCCCCCGAGCAACAGCCGGGACTGGGAGCCCGATGTGGCGACGCTTCCCTACGCCGATGTCAGCGGCAGCACCGTTACTATTCACAATATCCGCAACTGCGATTACCGGGCCGAAACGGATTATGATGTCCGGCATTATGACAGGACCTTCAAGCTTGGCTCCCTGCGCAGTATGGACCTTTTTCTGGTTAATTGGGGAGTGCCTTATCTTGATCATGCTATGCTCAGCTTCGGGTTTGGCGGGGGAGAATACGTCTGCATCTCGATCGAGACCAGGAAAAAAAAAGGCGAAGAATATTCTTCGATCAGAGGTTTTTTTAAACAGTATGAACTGACCTACGTGGTAGCCGACGAGCGCGATATCGTGCGGCTTCGCACCAATTACCGCAAAGGGGAAGAAGTTTACCTGTATCGCCTGAAAGCGGAACCGGAACTGGTACGGCTGATATTCCTGGACTACCTGCGCAGCATCAACAGGCTGAAAGACAGGCCGCAATGGTACAACGCCCTGACCGCGAACTGCACTACCGATATCCGGAAACATATTGCGCCTTACTATCCGAAGCTTAAATCCGACTGGCGCATTCTTGCCAGCGGCTATGCTGATGAAATGGTATACGAGCTCGGCGTAGTGGACCAGACCCTGCCTTTGCAGGAGCTCAAACGGCGCAGTCACATCAACGAGCGCAGCAAGGCCGCAGGCCCGGGCCCGGCATATTCCGCGGTCATCCGGAACAGGCTGCCCGGCTTCTAGCCGTGTCCGGCTGCCGGCTTATCTAACCATTTTATTTTATAGAATATACACTTCGCGCATAATCAGCGCGTAAATCGCACCTAATCGGGGGAACCTTAAAATGAGATCAGGATATCGCAGCATAGCAGAAGGGATAATTCTTACCATCGTCACCTGCGGCATTTACAACCTGTTCTGGAACTGGTACCAGATGCAAACCTGCAACGAACTGGTGGGCCGCGAGGAATTCTCCCCCGTCAAGGTTTACCTGCTGTCTATTGTCACCTGCGGGCTGTATTTTGTTTATTACCAGTACTGCATGGGCGGCGTAATAGTTGAGATACAGCGCAAGCGCGCGGTAACGCCCTTCGAAAACCTGCCGATAATGAGCCTGTTCCTGTCGCTGTTCGGCTTGAGCATTATCGTGGACGCGGTACACCAGAATGAGATCAACAAGTTCTTCCCCAAGCCGGTCTAAAACCGACCCGCTCCGGATCGCGGCGTGGGCGCTGCTGGCGGCTACCGCGCTGAGCGGCCCCCTGCATCTGGCCGGGTACACCCTGCTGTCGGCGCTGCCGAAAACGATATTGTGCCCGTTCCGGGCCCTGACGGGGCTGCCCTGCCCCGGCTGCGGCATGACGCACGCCTTCCTGGCGCTGGGCAGGCTGGACTTCGCCGGGGCATACTCCTTCAACCCGCTCGTCTTCCCGCTGGCCGCGCTGACAGTGTTATTCGTGGCCGGCAGGGTCCCGCGGTCGGTCCGTTCCGGCATAACGGTTAATTTAGCCCTGCTGGGTGTGCTGGCCTTCTGGGGGGGCCGCCTGCTGCAGCGCATATACTGAATAAAAAAGATAGTTTAGAATATAAATTGATGATTTTTCTCCGGTATCGGGCTCTTGCGCGCGAAGGTCAATTAGGACATGAAGAAACTTTCCCTGTTAGGCGCCGTTCTGTTTTGGATCTCCGTCCCCGCTTTCGGGATGCAGCGCCCGTCGATGGAGCAGATAGAGGCCTACCGCAAAGACGGTACGTTCGCTAAAAGGGCCGCTTTTGCAAGGGGCATCGGCAACAATAAGTTCTCTCCCGGCGCTGTGGCGCGTCTCAGACACAATCTGCGGATAAGATCCCTCATGCAGCGGGGATTAACCCGCGAACAGGCGGCTGTTATGGCGCCCCCTCCCGCCTGGCGGGGCATGCCCACCTCAGGCACGCCTAAAATATTCGCCCTCCTTATCGATTTCAGCGATTATGTTCACACCAATTCTTCCACCGCGGTAAACACGCAAATTTTGGGTGCCGGTTCCGGAGGCTATCCGTATGAAAGCCTCACAAATTTTTACTCCAGGTCTTCTTACGGTCTGCTGACCATCCAGGGGGCTACGCTCGGCTGGTACAATACCGGAGCGCTCCGCTCCGCTATCCCGCAAACTGACGCCGGCCGCGAAGCGCTCATAAAGCAGGCCCTTGACTATTTCAACGGGCTGGGCCATGATTTCACGCAATACGACAATAATGGCGACGGGGCGGTGGACTATTTCGCCGTTATCTGGACCGGCCCGGACAACGGCTGGGCTAATTTCTGGTGGGGATACCAGACTTCTTTCGGCGACGGCTCGTATTTGGTGGATGGCAAGAAGCTGGCAAGCTATTCGTGGCAGTGGGAGTCGAACCCTGCTGGCGGGGCGTTCAACCCCCTGACCCTTATTCACGAGACCGGCCACGGGCTGGGCCTGCCTGACTACTATGACTACGACGACGCGGTCGGGCCCAAAGGGGGCGTCGGCGGTTTGGACATGATGGACAGCACCTGGGGGGACCACAACGCTTTCAGTAAGTTCATGCTGGACTGGCTTTCGCCGGTCAATTCTTCCGGCGGCAGTCTGGCCGGGACGCTTCGCCCTTCCGATGCCTATCCCGACGCTGTGAAAATGATGCCTGATGCCGTGGCCGGCGAGATCTTTAACGAGCTCTATATGGTGCAGAACCGGCGCCAGTCCGGGAATGACCAGAACCTGCCCGGCAGCGGGCTCCTGGTCTGGCACGTGGACGCGCGGCTGAACGGGAGTGGCCAGGATTTTGTTTATGACAATTCCTACGCGGACCACAAACTGCTGCGCCTGATGGAAGCCGACGGCCTGGAAGAGATAGCGGCCAACGGGAGCGCCGACGCCGGAGATTATTATACCGCAGCCAAAACCTTCAGTCCGACCACGGTTCCGAACAGCAGTAAATATGACGGCACCTACACCGGTATTACTATCAGCAATATAGGCGGCACCTCCGATTCCAGGACGTTCGACTACTATGTGCTGAACAGCAATAAGCTTGTTATGGTCACTGATAACTTATTCAGGCCGCTTAAGGGCGGGAAATGCAAGCTGGATGTGACCGTTTTAAGGGCCGGCAATGTCACCATAAAGATTTATACGGTGAACGGCGGCCTTGTGAGAACCGTTTATGACGGGCCGGCAGGCGCGGGCCCTCTCATTCCTGCTCCTGCCTGGGATGGCAGGAATGACAGCGGGGCTGTGGTGGCGAGCGGTCTTTATCTGGTGCATGTAACAGGGCCTGGGGTAAACAAAACCGAAAAGCTGGTGCTTATAAAATGAGACTTTCCCACTCCGGCGCCGTGTTTTTTCTGGGCGCCGTGCTTATTACTTTCGCGGCCGCGGGCGCCCGCTCCGAATCGGGCCTTACAGGCGCGCCCATACTCAACCGGCCCATAGGGGCGCGGTCTTCCGGCATGGGGCGGGCTTTTACCGCCGTGCCGGGCGACGCCGAAAGCGTGATGTACAACCCGGCGGGGCTGGCCTTTGTGCCCGGCCTAAGGGCCTGCGTCTCATATATGAACGGTTTTGACTGGGGGAATTACGGATTCGCGGCAGTGCCGGTAAAAGTCGGGGGTCTGGTTTTGACTCCGGCCTTCCTGTATTTTAATTCCGGAAAGATGGAACTGAATCTCTCGGACGGAACAAGTGGGAATGTGGTCGCAGAACTGGACATGGTTTCTATGCTGTCAGCCGCCTATAAACCGCTGCCGGAGTTCGCTGTCGGCGCCACCGTTAAACGCACCACCATAGAGCTGGCCGAAACCGCGTCCGCTTCGGCCCTGCATTATGACCTCGGTGCGCTTTACGCGATGAAGAGCGGACTCAGTTTAGGTGCGGCGCTCCTGAACAACGGGCAGGCGGTTAAATTCGAGGAGAAAGGCGACCCCGCCCCCGCGGCGATCCGGGCCGGATTTTCCTATAAATTCGAGATCAACCCTCCCAATCTGCTGGACCGCTCCGCCGATATCTCTTACTGCGACGTCGTTATCACTTCGGATTGGAGCAGGGTCGTAAAGGAAAAAGGGTATTACCAGTCCGGCCTCGAGATGAACATGAAAATGCGGAACTCTATATTTTTAAGCCTGCGGGCGGGTTATCTGTTCGGCCGTCCCGAGGAAGGCATCACTTTCGGCGTCGGTATTAAAAGCGGGCGCTGGGACTTCGGGTTCGGCTTCGAGACGGCCAAAAAACTCGATTCCCGCCGCCCTGTTTCCCTTTCCTACGAATTCTGACCCCGCAGGCCATTTCCGGCCGCCATTATCCTGAAAAGAGCTTTTTATCACGACACGCCCTTGTCGGGGTTGTCTGCTATACTATCAGTGTGAAATCAATGGATTTTCCATCTATTGCTTACGGGATATGGCTTGTGATATCCCCACCTAAAATGTTTAAACTAAAATCATAGCGGGCACAGTTGTAAAGAGGTAGAATTTTATAAGCGGGGAGAATCTTGTGACGTCGAATAATGCGGTAAGAATAAAAGTAGAGAGAAAGCTCTGTAACTCCTTCGATGAAGGCATGAAATTTGGTCCAAAAGTCGGTTCATTGACTAATATGCCAGAATCTGCAATAATATATTTACATAGAGATAACGTACGGATTACCCGGGTACCTAGCTGGTGGGGCCATTCCGATAAATTTCCGCACGTTTCTATTTGCACCAGCAAAATTTTTCCCGCTTAAAAAGCGGGATTTTTATTTATGAATGATTCAGCGGGTTCGATAATAGCCATGGTGGAAGCCCTTAAGAAAGAGGCAAGAACAAGTGTTCTTGATAAAGCTGGAAGAATTTGAGCCATACCACGGTCAGGATTTAAAGCGGATACCTGATAATAAATCAAAGGACTAAAAATGTTTGAACAGGTTTTTAAGAACATCGATGATATCCTCCACAAAGACGCCGGGTGTTCAAGCGAGCTGGATTATGTGGAGCAAACTTCCTGGATCCTGTTCCTGAAATACCTCGAAGACCTTGAAAAAGACAAGAAAACAGCGGCGGAACTTGGGGGGAAGTCCCACGCCGCTATTATCAGCCGGGAGTATAAATGGGAAATCTGGGCGGCGCCTAAAGGTAAGGATGGTAAAATTGACCATCATAAGGCTTTAACCGGCGATGATCTGAAAGATTTTGTCGACCACAAGCTGTTTCCCTACCTGAAGAAGTTTAAAACCGATGCCGAAAGCGCCGACACCATTGAATATAAAATAGGCGAGATCTTCAGCGAGCTGAAAAATAAAATCCAGAGCGGCTATAATATGCGCGAAGTCATCAATCTTATTGATGAACTCCGTTTCCGTTCCCATACCGAAAAACATGAGATGTCGCATCTCTATGAAGGCAAGATCCAGAACATGGGCAATGCCGGCCGGAACGGCGGTGAATATTATACGCCCAGGCCGCTTATTAAAACCATTGTAAAAGTGGTTGCCCCGGCTATCGGCGAGAAGATTTATGACGGCGCTGTGGGGTCGGCGGGCTTTTTGTGCGAAGCGTTTGAGTATTTGAAAGCCAGCAAGAACCTGACCACAAAAGACGCCGAAACACTCCAGAAAAATACCTTCTACGGCAAAGAAAAAAAAGGATTGGCCTATATAATAGGCGTGATGAACATGATATTGCACGGCGTGGAAGCCCCTAATATTGTGCACACCAATACGCTGGCCGAGAACCTTGCCGATATCCAGGAAAAGGACCGCTACAACATTGTTCTTGCCAATCCGCCGTTCGGCGGTAAAGAGCGGATAGAGGTCCAACAGAACTTCCCTATAAAAACCGGCGAAACCGCGTTCTTGTTCCTACAGCATTTCATTAAGATACTTAAAGCTGGCGGCCGGGCCGGCGTAGTTATAAAAAACACATTTCTTTCCAATACTGATAATGCTTCTGTCAGTTTGCGCAGGCTGCTGCTGGAAAGCTGCAATCTGCACACTGTGCTGGATCTTCCCGGCGGAACATTTACTGGTGCAGGCGTAAAAACCGTGGTTCTTTTTTTTGAAAAAGGTTCCCCTACCCGAAAGATATGGTTTTACCATTTAGATCTAGATAGAAACCTTGGCAAAACGCGCCCATTAAACGAAAATGATTTGGCTGAGTTTGTTAAATTACAGAAGACCAAGACAGATTCCGAAAACTCCTGGTTAGTTAATATCGGTGAAGTGGATGCAACTACCTGTGACCTTTCCGTCAAAAATCCAAATAAAAAAGATGAAGCTGCCCTGCGCGATCCAAAAAAGATTTTGGCTGAAATCGGAAAACTAGATGCGGAGAGTGCGAAGATACTGCAGGATGTTTTGGAATTGCTATGAAGAATGGGTGGGAACATAAAAAACTGGGCGAAATATTAACCATCGAAAGGGGCGGTTCCCCAAGGCCTATTGACTCATTTATCACGGAATCACCTGATGGGATAAATTGGATTAAAATCGGCGATACTAAGGGTGTTGAGAAATATATAACGGAGACAAGAGAAAAAATACGGCCAGAAGGGGTGAAACGTTCAAGAATGGTTTATGAAGGTGATTTTATTCTTTCAAACTCAATGAGTTTTGGTCGACCATATATTTTGAAAACAAAAGGGTGTATTCATGACGGCTGGTTGGTTCTTAGGCCTAAAGAAAAGAATATCGATCCAGACTTTCTTTATCATTTGCTTGGATCTCCTTTGATTTTCACTCAGTTTGATAGCCTTGCGGCAGGATCAACTGTAAGAAATCTAAATATAGATTTAGTCAAAACGGTGGAAATCCCTTTCCCGCCCCTTCCCGAACAAAAACGCATTGTGGCTGTTTTGGATAAGGCTTTTTACGCGATTGCCAAGGCAAAAGATAATGCCGTAAAGAATCTCGCCAATGCCCGCGAACTTTTTCAGTCATATCTGCAAAACATTTTTGCCAATCCAGGGGAAGATTGGGAAGAGAAGAAATTGGGCGATATGGGAAAAGTGTCAATGTGTAAGAGGGTATTTAAAGACCAAACAACCACCACAGGAGATATTCCATTTTATAAAATCGGAACTTTTGGGAAAGTACCTAACGCGTATATTTCTAAAGAAATATACGATGAGTTTCGAAAGAAATTCTCTTTCCCTAAAAAAGGAGATATTCTCATATCTGCGTCAGGGACAATAGGAAGACGTGTAAAGTATGATGGTAAGCCTGCATATTTTCAAGATTCCAACATTGTTTGGATTGACAATGACGAAAAGCAAGTATTGAACGATTATTTATGCAATTTCTATGGGGCATGCAATTGGGATTCGACTAAAGGGGCAACAATATCTCGACTTTACAATGATAATCTCAAGCAAATAAAAATATCTTTTCCAAAATCACTCGCCGAACAACGTGCCATTGTTGCTAAGCTCGATGCGTTTTCTATTGAGGTAAATAAACTGGAAGGTGTATATCAAAATAAACTAACAAATCTTGAAGAATTAAAAAAATCCATATTGCAGAAGGCCTTTAGCGGCGAACTTGTAGAGGCGCTATCATGAACGAAGCCGAAACTAGGGCGGAACTTATTGACCCCAAGTTGAAAGCCAGCGGTTGGGGCGCGGCGGAAGGCTCAAAAGTACACCGGGAATACCATATTACCGCGGGTAAAATTCAGGTAGGCGGCAAACGAGCCAAACCGCTTATCGCCGACTATGTGCTGTCCTATAAAGGCCGCAAACTAGCCGCTATTGAGGCTAAAAGCGATGAGCTGGAAGTAGCCGAAGGCGTGGCCCAGGCAAAAAACTACGCTGAAAAGATGTGTCTTGATGTCACCTTCGCCAGCAATGGTAAGAAAATTTACCAGATAGATATGCAAACCGGCAAAGAAGGCTTAATCCCCGCCTTCCCCACTCCCGACGAACTCTGGAATAAAAAGTTTGCCGTCACAAACCAATGGCGGGATCTGTTCAATGCTGTGCCATTCGACGACGTAGGCGGCACAAAACATGTGTATTATTACCAAGAAATCGCAATCAACAATGCCATGGCCGCTATTGCCGATGGCAAACCGCGCATTTTGCTGACACTCGCCACCGGCACCGGCAAAACCTTTATCGCCTTTCAGATTGCCTGGAAACTTTTCCAGACACGCTGGAACCTTAAAAAGGACGGAACGCGTCGGCCCCGTATACTATTCCTCGCTGACCGAAATATTTTGGCCGACCAAGCCTATAATGCTTTTACCGCGTTCTCCGAAGACGCATTGGTGCGCATCAGCCCCGATGAAATTCGCAAAAAAGGTAAAGTCCCAACCAACGGCAACATCTTCTTTACCATCTTCCAGACCTTCATGTGCGGCCCTGAAAATACGCCCTACTTCGGCGACTACCCCAAAGACTATTTTGACTTCATAGTAATAGACGAATGCCACCGAGGCGGCGCCAACGACGAAAGCAACTGGCGCGGCATCATGGAATACTTCTCACCGGCGGTCCAACTCGGTCTTACCGCCACGCCCCGCCGCGAGGATAATCGTGACACCTACGAATACTTCGGCGAGCCTGTTTATATATATTCGCTCAAGGAAGGCATCAACGACGGTTTCCTCACTCCGTTTCGCCTAAAGCGCGTCGGCACAACCTTGGACCAATATAGCTTCGCCTCCGACGACCATGTGATAGAGGGTGAAATAGAAACTGACAAAGTCTATACCGAGCAGGACTTCAACCGGATTATCGAGATAAAAGAGCGGGAAACCAAGCGTGTGCAGATTTTCCTTAAAGAGATTAACCAAAAAGAAAAAACGTTGGTTTTCTGCGCAACGCAGGAACACGCCGCGCTGGTGCGCGACTTGGTAAACCAGGTTAAAACCAGCACTGAGCCCAATTACTGCGTGCGCGTTACCGCCAATGATGGAGAGTTGGGAGAGCAGTACCTGCGCGAATTTCAGGACAACGAGAAATCCATCCCCACCATCCTCACCACTTCGCAGAAGCTTTCCACCGGTGTGGACGCGCGCAATATACGCAACATAATCCTGATGCGCCCTATCAAATCGATGATAGAGTTCAAGCAGATAATAGGCCGCGGCACCCGCCTATTTGAGGGTAAAGAATATTTCACTATATATGATTTCGTTGACGCCTATCATCATTTCTCGGATACTGATTGGGATGGCGAGCCGGTAGTCGAAGTTTGCGGCAGGTGCGGTGAGCGGCCATGTATCTGCGAAACCAAGCCGGCTAAGCCCTGCTTTGTCTGCGGTCAGCGCCCCTGCCAGTGCCTTTGCCCCGACTGTGGCAAACGTCCCTGCGTTTGCACAAAGAAGGTTAAAGTAAAACTTGCCGACGGCAAAGAGCGGGAGATACAATACACGGTTCTCACTTCATTCTACAGCGCGGAAGGGAAACCTGTTTCCGCAGAGGAATTTATCCTTGGCTTGTTCGGCACGCTGCCGGATTTCTTTAAAAGCGAAGATGAACTCCGCAAAGTCTGGTCTAACCCCATAACCCGCAAAGCCATGCTGGACAAGCTTGCCGTCGCCGGCTACACCCGGGAAGACCTTTCTACGCTTCAGAAGCTGGTTGACGCCGAAAAAAGCGACCTGTTTGACGTGCTGGAATACATCGCTTATTCCGTTAAGCCAATTACCCGCGAGGAACGGGTGAATAAAGCAAAGGCCCAGATATATTCAGGACTGAGTTCACGCCAGCAGGAATTCCTGGGTTTTGTCCTGGCGAAATACATAGAAACTGGCGTCGAAGAACTGGATCAGGAGAAGCTGCCTGACCTTCTCACCCTTAAATACCACGCCATAAACGACGCCACCGCCCAGCTAGGCAGCGTTCAAGATATCCGCAATACGTTTATTGATTTCCAGAAATACTTGTATGTTCGATAATGAATCTAAATTGGGGTAATTATTGATAGTATCGTTTTTTTTGGGGGGGGTAAATGAACTCAAGTGAGAAATTCTTTCTAGACCCGTGCCCGGTTTCCGAATTGCCGCAAGAGTTGCGAATATCGGGGGAGAGGCCGGTGCTATATCTCTTAAGAAGGGACTTGGAACATTTATATTTAAAAGAATCCAAGTTTGGACCTGATGAAGAAGACCAACACAAGGCTCCATATTTGGCGGCCATGGGGATACTTACAGGCTTCGACTTGATGGCAAAGTTTTACAATAATGCCGGTGAGTCTGGGGAAATATTTAAGAGGTTTATTGTTGAAGTGTGCGGGTTGCCTATTGAAGAAGCGGGTTTTGTATGGAAATTCAGGAATGCTTTACATCATTCATACTCGTTGGATTTAAGACTTTCTGAAAATGTCGTCTTTACAACTGAAGTAAACGGTAATTCCTGGCATACTGTAAACAATGCGGTCCATTACGTTAATCTCTGGGGGCTAAAAAGATTCTTTATTACGGAGATTAATAGGTTTAAAGCTAAGTTGGCCGCAGATCAAGCTTTGCGTATACGTTTTGAAGAACGTTACCGGCAGTCAGGGTGTATTTTTGTTTTAAAACAAGAGAAACACCCTGCCTAAGGCGCAAAGCTTAGCCTGGGAAGGATAATCAGTATTGTGCGAAGAGGAATCAGGGGACGTTGTTGACTTGTTGACTAACCGGGATAATTAATAAGGAAAAGGTGCCACCTCTTCTCTATATGACCGATAAAAACAATTCGAAAATGGAGTCGCCACCATTGATGATATCGTGGTTGATAAAGAAGGATGACAAATGACTGGTCAATTTATACCTGCGGCTGCAAGGCGCTGGAAGCGTATCCCCCAAGAGGCACAGGGAAAGATTCTGGCAAATGTGTGGTGCGGCAATTGCCGCGACTCCGTTCAAATTGTCCTGGAGACTGCGGAAATAGAAAGCAAAGTTCTGATCCTTAAAGGCAAATGCAAAACCTGTGGCAAGGATGTTTGCAGAGTGGTCGAACCCGAAAATTGAGAATGGATAATTTAAAATGAAAGAAAACCAGCATATCGAATACAAGGAATCCTGGCGTGATGAATATCTGAAGTGGATCTGCGGCTTCGCGAACGCGGCCGGCGGTGTGCTGCACATCGGACGGAACGATAAAGGGGTGGTTGTCGGTTTGGCGAATGCGGTGAAGTTGCTGGGTGAGATTCCCAACAAAGTGCGCGACATCCTGGGCATTATGGTGCAGGTTAACCTGCGTGAAGAAGCCGGGAAAGAGTACATGGAAATTGTGGTGGAGCCTTACCCGTATCCCGTAAGCTATAAGGGCGAGTATCACTACCGCAGCGGCAGCACCAAGCAGGAGTTGAAAGGCGCGGCGCTGGACCGTTTTCTTTTGAAAAAGCAGGGCAGGCACTGGGATGGCGTGCCGCTACCACATTTTCCCGTCGCTGACCTGTCGCCACAGGCGCTTGCTACCTTCAGAAAACGGGCGACGAAAAGCAAACGGCTCTCCGCCGAGTTGCTGGCGGAACCTGATGCCGTTCTTCTCGATAAACTGCAACTGTTCGATCATGGCTACTTGAAGCGGGCGGCGGTTATGCTGTTCCATGATGAGCCCGAGCGTGTCGTCACCGGCGCTTATGTTAAAATTGGCTATTTTCGCACTGATTCCGACCTCTTGTATCACGACGAGATCCACGGCGACTTGTTTAGCCAGGTGGAAAAGACCCTGGACCTGCTGCTTACCAAGTACCTGCGCGCCGGCATCTCCTACGAAGGCATACAACGCTTGGAAACTTTTCCTGTGCCGGAGGCGGCGTTGCGCGAGGCCGTCATCAACGCTATCGCTCACAAAGATTATGCCTCCGGCATACCAATTCAAATCAGCGTCTATCATAATAAGCTTATGATTTGGAATGCCGGACACTTGCCTCTGGATTGGACGATTGAACGCCTCACCGCCAAACACGCTTCGTCGCCCTGCAATCCGGACATCGCCAACGCCTTTTTTCGCGTCGCATTTATGGAATCCTGGGGGCGAGGCATAGACCTTATCCGGAACGCCTGCCGCGTTGCGGGCAAACCTGCGCCCGCCTTCCGCTGGGACAACGGACTTTGGGTGGAGTTCGCTTTGCGGGAAGCTGGAACGCCGGTAAAAACGCTAGGAAAAACGCTAGGAAAAACGCTAGGAAAGACTCCGGCTCACATTCTGGAACTACTGCAAAAGAACCCAAACCTAACTGTTCCCGAGATATCGCTACAGATATTGAAATCTGAAAGCGCGGTGCAACGCAGTATACTGAAGCTGCAAATCTCTGGAAGATTGAAGCGGGCCGGCTCTCGTAAAAGCGGCCATTGGGAGGTGTTGAAATGAGCACATCCGTCTGGGCTAGGATATGGCGGCAGGAAAGCATTCTTTTGAAGATGAGGCCGACGCCCGGCAGTTGAAGGTCTGACTGGGCGGCTGGCGGCCGGAGAAATTCAACGCTAAAGAGGTGGTTTTTGCAAACCCCCGCAGACGGTTTCTGAATACAATAAGGAATGACCGAGATTTTGGAAAAGGTACACCTTTGAGAACGTAAAAGTTAAATGACAAAAACACAGGGGACGTTCGTTTACCACGCGAAGCAGCCGGACTTTATCGGATCCAGGCTTTTTCCGCTGACTACGCTTAAAGAAAAGCAGCCCGTGATTTATTCCCGCGTGGTGAAAAAGTATGAGGGGCGCGAGTGGCTGATGAAGCTTGTTATCCCGCCTTTGAACTGCCTTTGGAACGACGTGCTGCACATGTCGCTTATGCACCCGGCACTGATCTACCGGACCCTTTCTGAGATGGGATTTGAGCACCACAGGTATCAGAGGGAGTGGTTCGAGATCCCAGTGGCGGACGTGGCCGCCCGCTCCATTCTGTACCGCAATTCCACCGACCGGGGGGACGGGGAGGACTTGCTGGCCTCCGACTTCGCGCCGGTCAGCGCAGGCCTTGTGAGCGAGCTTTCCGTCATGCCCGAACTGAATGCAGAATATTACCGCAAGTGCCTAGCGGAACATAAGCCCCCGCTGCTGTGGGGTTACGCGCCGCACGTGTTGTTTAAGGGCGAATTGGATATTTCCAATTACCGCGTTTTAAACTGGCAGGACCCCTTGCGGGGATAGGGACGTCCCTTAAATGTCGCGCGATAATTTGTACTGGGCTTAGAGGTAAACTTGAGGTAACATTATATGACCGATAAAAATAATTCTGAACTGGATATTGTGAAGATACGGAAAAAACACTTTCCGCTGCGCCTTAAGGACGGGTTCAGCGTGAAGGCTGTGGACGAGAAAGAAATGCGGGAATTTCTCGGCACGGCGTTCAGCAAGGTCTTTGCCCGCGGGAGCGACTATTTCTGTTTCCAGCCAAGCAAAGAGCGCAACGAGCAGGGCGTGCCGCTGCGTAAACTTTGGGCAAAAGGCAGCAGGAGCCTTCGGTTTCACAACGCGGCCGGCGAGGGTAAATAATCTTTTATTTTATGAACAATGAAACGCGGACATTTTTCGACAGGAATGCTGCGAAGTGGGACAGCTATGAGAAGCCGGAGATAGTGCCGGTAATTGACGCCCTCCTGGACAGGATAGGTCTTTCGCCTTCAGATACAATACTGGATGTGGGTTGCGGCACCGGTATACTTGTCCCGCATTTTGAAAAACGCGGTGTGCGCAATTTCCAAGCCATTGACCTATCGCCGGAGATGGCAAGGGAATATCATAATAAGTTCCCGGGAAGGGAGGTCGTGGCCGCTGACTACGAAGAAAAGGGCTTATATCCTCCCGCTTCTTTCACCAAAATAATTATCTTCAACGCTTTTCCGCATTTTGATCGGCGCGAACTTGTTTTTAAGAATTCCTATAACTACCCTAAGCCGGGAGGGGGCCTTTACATAGTCCACTCCATGAGCCGCGCCGACCTTGACCGCCACCACCGCGAAGCGGGAGAAGAGGTTGCGGAGCATATGCTCTATTCCAACACCGGCTTCCGCGAACTTTACACCGCTGCCGGTTTCCGGAATATCGAAGTGGATGATGGAGCCAGGTTCTTTTCCTGCGGCTTTAAGGTTGCGATAAAACATAGCAAAGGCGGCGGGAGCTTTTCCCGCTGAAATGATGCGAAAAAGGAGATATTATGAAATTCTGCTGGTGCACTATTATTGTCAAGGATATGGAAAAGTCGGTGAAGTTCTACCATGAGATAGTGGGGCTGCCCGTCAGCAGGCGGTTCGCGGCGGGGCCGGGAACGGAGATCTGCTTCCTGGGAGAGGGCGAGGCCAAGGTTGAGCTTATTTGCGGCCCGAGCCATAAGGCCGCGGCCGGCACGGAGGGCATTTCTTTGGGCTTCGAAGTTAAGTCGGTGGATGAGATGATCGAATTTGTGAAGGGAAAAGAAATGGAAGTGGCCGGCGGGCCATACCAGCCCAACCCGCATATCAAGTTCTTCTACGTCAAAGACCCCGACGGAGTCGGCGTGCAATTCGTGGAAAACATGTAAGCCGGCGGAACGGCGGGAGAAGGAGATTTAAAATGAAACGGTTCCTGATCATAGCTGCGGCGCTGGCCTGTGCTTGCCAGGTTTGGGCGGGACAGGATGACCTTGCCGGGAGATTAGAGTGGTTTAAGGCTTCCGTGCCCGCCGCACGGCGGGTCACTGCGCCCCCGGCGAGCGCGGCTGAACTGGAAACAGCCGCCCGCACTGCCGCAAAGATCTACTCCGACTTCCTGCCCTCCGGCTACCGCACGGCGATCAGCTACCATTCCCGGCCCACGTGGAACGATATGCTCTCCTGGTATAAGGCGACGTCCCAGGAATTAATGCTTATGGGCAGGGAAGCCGCGCGGCTTGCCGGGGCCTGCAAGACGGCCGGGGAAAGGAAGGCGGCCGGCGAGACTGTCCGCGCCGCGCTTAAAGCAGCGGAAGGCTTCCTTAAATTTATCGATACTACCTCCTGGCCCGAAGCCCTGCGCGGCCCTATGACCGGCGAAATGCGCGCAGCGCATGTAAAAGCCTTAAAGGATTGGCGGGCGCTGGCGGCCTGTTGCTCTATCCCGCCAGGCAAAAAGTAGCGGCTTTTTTTGTATCCACCACGGATTTAGAGAACTAAAAGCACAAGCCATGAAAGTAACCATTATCGGCCCTGACGAGAACCTGGTCGGGAAGGCGGGGGACATCCTGCTTTCCGCCAGGTCACTGGCCGATAATATCGCGGTTTTCCCGGGGAAGAGGCCGGCGCATTTTCTGCGCAAGTACCTGGCGGAGAAGCGCGGCGGGGCGCTGCGCGCGCCGGTCATAACCTCGATGGACGGGTTTATAGACCTGGCTGCGGAAGAACTGGGGATAAAAGGCAAGGAGGCCTCCCCGCTGGACCTGGCCGAGGTGCTTTATGGGCGGCTTAAAAAAGAGCTTTGCCATGTAATCGCGCGCGACCCCGGGGAGCTCACGCTGGATTCCTTCCTGCCCTGGGCGCTGAAGCTCACCGGCGACTTCGAAGAGCTGAAGATAGAGCTTAAAACCCGGAAGGACCTGTCCGGCTACGATTCCCTCCTGCCCGAAGACCTGCGCTCCGTCTCATTTATCAGGAAACTGGAGAGCTTCAGCCGCCTTTACTGGGATTTCTACAAAGAACTTGAGAAAGAGGATCTGCTGACCCGCTCGATGAAATACGCCCGCGTCGCGGAGGAAATAGAGAAGCTGGATTGTGCTCGGTACGAAAACATGATCTTCGCGGGCTTCTTCGCCCTGACCAATTCCGAGAAGGCCGTCTTAAAACACCTGTCAGCCCGCGGCGCGCACATCCTGCTGGAACCCGGCCCCGGCCTACCCGAGCAATTCGCATTTTTAGGTTCGGGGATTCCCCCGATTCCCGATTCTCGATTCCCGACCCCGGCCTTGCATTTCTACAAAGCGTCGGACACGCACGGCGAGATCTTCAAGCTGGCGCAGGTCCTTAAAGACCCGGCCCCCGGCGATGTTATCGTCCTGCCCGAGCCCCGGACCCTTTTCCCGCTTATTGAAAATGTCCTGCCCGGTGCGGGGGATTACAATATCTCGATGGGCTACCCGCTGGCCGCCACGCCGGTCTACGCCCTGCTGGACGCCCTGGGCGACCTGCTGGACAAGAAAAGCGAGGCGGGCTATTTCGCCCCCAACTATTTAAAGTTCGTCTTCCACCCCTATATCAAGAATTTTTACCTCAAGGGCGCCGCCGAGCCAAGCCGCGTCATCTTCCAGACCGTCGAGGAGCGCTTGTCCGGCCGGGTGAACAAATATGTCACGCTCGGGGAAATAGAGGACGACGCGGAACTGCTGAGGGAAGCCGCCGTCAAACTGAAGGGTTACGGCGAAAAGCTGGAGGCCGCGGACATAAAGGCGCATATAGCCGCCATACACAGAACGCTCATCGCCCCCTTCGAGGACATTAAGAACATAGCCGGCTTCGCCGGCAAGCTGCTGGATTTTATCTCGCGCATCTCGGAGAACAGCACTGCGCAGCTGCACCCTTACTGGGCTCCTTTCGTCGAGAAAGCCATGGGGCACATAATTGAGCTCAGGAATTCGCGCCTGGCCGGCGAAAGCTTCGACGGCCCGGCGGCCTATTTCAAGTTCTTCATGGCCTTCATCCGGGGCGCCAATTACCCGTTTCCGGGCACGCCGCTCAAAGGCCTGCAGGTGCTGGGCTTCCTGGAAACCCGCGGCCTTAAGTTCGACCGGGTCTATTTCCTGGACGCCAACGCGGACATCCTGCCGGCGGCCCGCAAGGAGGACACCATCCTTTCTCATTTCGTGCGCGAGGGCCTGGGCCTCTCCACCTACAAAACGCGCGGGCGGCTCTCCCGCTATTATTTCAGCGCCCTGCTCTCCGGCGCGAAAGAGGCCCATATTTTCTACAAGGACAGCGCGGATAAAGAGCGCAGCCCCTTCGTGGAAAAACTGATCTGGGATCTGGAGCGGCAGGGTAAAGAACCGGGCGAGGGCGAGGTGCACCTGCGCATCAGCTTCTCGCAGGCCGAGCCCGGCGCCATAGCCAAAACCGCCGAGCTGACGGCCGCGCTGAAAGCCCGGGAATTTTCCCCCTCGGCCCTGGACACCTACCTCGGCTGCGGCCTGCAGTATTATTACCGCTACGCGCTGCGCCTCAGCGAGAAGGACGAGATCTCAGACGACATAGAACAGCGCGACATCGGCGCCATGGTGCACGAGGTGCTGGAGAATTTCTTCGGCTCCCGCAAGGGCAGTCCGCTGAACATAACGGAGAAGGACTACGGCCTGATAATAGAGGAGGCCGGCAGGGTCTTCGACGCCCGGCTGAAGGGCCACAACGCCGGCTTCGAATATCTGATAAAGCGCCAGGTGGAGCGGCGCCTGCGCGATATACTTGATTACCACCGGGACAATCTGCCCGGCATCACCGTGCTGGATTGCGAGACCAAATTAACGGCGGAGCTGCAGACAAAGCACGGCTCGATAAAGCTGACCGGCCGGGCCGACCGTGTGGACCAGCGCGGCGGCGTAATACACATCGTGGACTATAAAACCGGCGCCCGCGCCAGCGTGCCTAACTGGGCTAAGTTCGACCTGGGAATAAGGGAAGACTGGCCGGCCACTTTGAAATCCACGCAGCTGCCTTTTTATTTACTGGCCTATCTGGGCGGAAATAAAGGCGCGGAAGCGCGCAATATGGATGCCTCCCTTATGCTGCTGGGCTCTGAAAACATCACTGAGGAAACCCTGTACAAGGAACGCTATAAAAAAACCCCGGACAAGGCCGCCATCTTCGGCGCCTATAAAGAGGCCATCACGGCCTTAATTGAGGAAATTCTGGATAAAGACCTGCCTTTCAGCCCGCCGCCCGACGAAACCCCCTGCGCCGTATGCTCTTTTAAAAATCTCTGCGGCCGCCAGTGGGTGGAGTGATATGAAAATTGCCATAGGATTGAGCCTCAACAGGAACCCGGAGAAAGCCGCGGAAGAAGCCGTGAAACAGGCGCTTAAGACCGTGCCGAAGCCGGGCGTGGCCGTGGCTTTCGCATCCATACACCTGGACCAGAAGAAGGTGCATAAAGCGCTTTGCCGCTATTTGGACCCGGCCATACTCACAGGCGGCTCCTGCTATGCCGAAATTACCAATGCCGGGGTCTCCAAGAACAGCGTGGCCGTGCTGCTGCTGTCCGGAGACGGGCTTAAAACGTCTTTTAGCGTTTCAGAGGCTTTCACCGACTGCCGGAAGACCGGCCTGGCCCTGGCCGCAGGCCTGCCGCCGCTTAGCCCCGAGGCCCAGAATCTGGCCCTGCTTTTCGGCTCGATAAAAACCGGCTACGAACAGCTCATGCTGGACGCTATCTCGGAACAGCTGGGCCCCGTGCCGGTTTTCGGCGGGCTCACCTGCGGTAAATACGACTTGGGCCTGGCCCATCCCGATTTCTGGGTCAATTACCAGTTCTGCGGCGACAAACTCTCCAGAACCGGGGCTCGCCTGGCGGCGCTGGAGTTCCCGGCCGGCACGCGGCTGGCCTTCGGCTACGGCCACGGCTGGGAGCCCGTGGGCGAGGAGCTTGTTGTAACCCGCGCCGAAGGCCCCGAGGTGCTTGAGCTGAGCGGCGTGCCGGTCATAGAATTCTACCGGCAGTTCCTGGGGCGGGACGCCGGCGACAGGTTTTTCGAGCTGATGGTGCAGCGCTACGGGTTTTCCATGGCCGCGCCGGGGGAGGGCAAGACTCTTATAAAGCTCCCGGTTTCCTGTGATTTTAAGAAAGGCTCCATTCGCTGCTTCCCCGCCGAGGACATGCAGGGGAAGAAGGTGCGCCTGATACAGGCCAGTCGCCTGAGCCTGGTGGAGGGCGCGCGCGCCGCCGCCAAAGACTGCGCCGCGGCCCATCCCGGCGAAAAGCCGGCACTGGTCTTCATGGTAAGCTGCTGCTCGCGCTCCCACATCCTGCACAGCCGGGAGAACGACGAGGTGGACGCGGTGCGCTCGGTTTTCGGCAGGGATACACCGATATTCGGCTTCTACTCGGGCGGGGAGATAGCGCCCTGGCTGAGCAGCTGCGGCCCCGCCGGAGAATGCAGTTCAGCCTACCATACCACTACAGTGGCCCTGATGGCTCTTTATCCGGGCGGCAAGGTTAAGTTTTCCGTGCCCAAGGTGAAGCTTGCGGCGGCGCTGGATGCCGAGTCGGAAAAAGCGCTGCTGGACCGCAGCGAGGAAATGCTGGACGCCACGGAAAGCTTCATGTCCAACCTCAGCCGCAAATCCTACAAGGACGGCGAGCTGCTGCGCCGGCAGCACGAGCTGATCCACGCCTATACCCCGCACGGCGTCTGGAAAGAGGTCGGCGCGGTGGCCTCCGCCGGCGGCCAGGAACTGAAGGACGCCGAGTTTACCGGCGTGTTCATGTTCATGGACGTGAAAGGCTTCACGACATACTCAGAGGCCCATACCTCCGCCGAAGTGGTAAAAGCCCTCAACGAAATATTCTCCCCGGCCACCGGCCTCATCTACAAAAACGGCGGCGACGTGGACAAATTCATAGGCGACTGCATCTTCGCCAGCTTCAATTCCGCCGAAGAGGCCGCGAACGCGGCCAGGTCCATCCTGCTGCTGTTCAGGGAACTGAACGCCGGGGGCAACCCTTTCAGCGTGCGCATCGGCCTCAACGGCGGCCGCGCCGTGCGCGCCAACGTCGGCGCCGCGGACAGGCGCGAATATACGTTCATCGGCGACGCCGTGAATACGGCCCAGCGCCTGGAGAGCAACTGCGAGCCGGGCAAGGTGCTTGTGTCCGCGGACGTCCACGCCCAGGCGGGCTCCGTCTTCAGCTCCGCTTCGGAGCGGGTCGTGACCCTAAAAGGAAAGGCAAAGCCCATAACCGCCTTCCTCTGCGAGCCGTAAGGCGTGGAAAGGGGTCAGGTCTTGAAATTTGGAAAGGGGTCATTTGGAAAGGGGTCTTTGGAAAGGGGTCAGGTCTTGAAATTTAGCAATTTGTTCTGGCCGTCGGGGATATTGGTGGCTGGTGCTAAAAAATCAAGACCTGACCCCATTCTTCGTTAAAAGTTGGGGACGGTGTGCTCGTACTGCTCGGTGGGCGTCAGCGGCCAGCCCCAGCCGGTTTCAAAATCGTCGGGAGTGGGATTAAGGCCCGCCGCCTCATAGGCCGCCTCGGCGAGGCCCACGCAGTCGAATTTCGCGGGACCCTTCTGCGCGACGTGGCTCATGTCGAAACCCTTGCCTAGCTGTGCGCTGGCATATTCCAGGATCATATCGCGCTGCGGCCGGGTAGGCCTGGGCGAAGTGGTGTAGTTGCCGTAGAACGGCCAGTCCCCGACGAACGTGCTCAACTGGACCTTCCTGACCGGCTGCCAGCCCTCGATCACCATGTGTTTGCCGTTCTCCAGCCCGGCGTACACGCCCACATGGCCCACCGTCTGCGCCTCTATCAGCGAGTTCAGAATCCCGAAGTAGCCCTTGCGGAACAGTATATCGCCGGGCTCCATGTGCCCCGCGGCGGCTTCCAGGCCGCTCGCCGCGGGCGAGCCGGACGAACGCGAACCGATTTTATCGAGTGCCGCCGCTATGTTGAGGCGCACGGTGCGGTCCGCCGAAGGGAGCGCCTTGCGCAGTACCCACTCCGCGTCCGCCCCGCCTACTTCTCCCAGCGCCCACACAGAATTTATCAGCTTTATGTACGCGCCGCCGCTGTCGAAGCCGGTCGACTTGGCCGCGCTCCCGGCGGCGAAAGCCGCCACGGCCCTCACCAGTTCGACCTGCAGGGCGGCGCCGCTCATTTTAGGGAATGCCGTGCCGGAAGCGTAACTCTGCGAGATTATCTCTTTAAGCAGCGCCTCCTTATCGGCGTCAAGCTCCGACCGGGGCGCCGCGCCCCGGGCGGCGTTTCCCGCCAGCAGCAGCACGGTAACCAGGAATATGGTTCTTTTCATAGTTCTTCTCCTAAGCGGACCAGCGGCTTGGCCGGCGACAGTTCGGCGTAGAAATACTTGCCCACTATCTTGGACAGCCAGCCCGGCTCGTAGCCGAGGTCCGCCACCGTGCGTATCGCCTCAGCCTCCGCGAGGTCCTTCAGGAAAGCGGCGTTCAGCCTGGCCACCGAGGCGCTGTCCATTATGGCGACGTTCAGCTCGGTGTCATAGCGCTCGCTGCGCGGGTGGAAGTTATAGGAGCCGATATTGCAATAAACCCCGTCCACCGTCATGAACTTGGAGTGCAGGGTCTGTCCTTTCTTCAGGTAGACGTTCACTCCGGCGGGCACCAGCGGCAGCAGGCCCTTGATGATGATGTCGGCCATCGGCTTGGCTTCCGCGTCTATGCTCTTCTTGGAGTTGGTGAGGATATTAACCTCCACTCCCCTGGCTCGCGCTTCCAGTATGGCCTGGGTTATGGCGGGTACCGCCACGTAATACGGGTTCTCTATGTTGATCTGCCTGGTGGCGCCGTAGATGGCCTTTACGATGTTGAGCAGGATCGGCGGCGAGGAGACCGGCGGGTCCTGGAAGATAACGGCAACGCGGGCGCTGCCGGCCGGCGCGCCGGCGCCGGGGCCCTGGGCGATGGCGGTCAGCGGCAGGCCGCCTTTCTCCACCGCGGAGTTCCAGATCCCGGAGAAGATCCGGCGCGTCTCGGCCGCGGCCGGGCCGGTGTAGAGCACGTCGGTGTCGCGCCACATGGGGCCGTCCGGGTTCTTGTGCGAGTAATGGTCGCTGTAATTCATGCCGCCCACGATGGCGTATTTGTCGTCCACCAGCAGCATCTTCATGTGCCAGTAGTCGCCCTTGCGCTTGGGGTCCATGTGGCGAAGCACCTCCACGCCGGCGTCGCGCATGCGCTTTACGACGCGGGCGCCGGCGGTGTAGATAACCTTGCTGTCGAGTATCACCTTAACTTCCACGCCGCGCTTTTTGGCCTCTATCAGCATGTCCGCCGCCTCGAAGCCGGTGACGTCGTCGTGGAAGGAATAGCTGGCTATATAGATGCTCTTCTTCGCGTTCTTTATCAGGGAATCTTTTACCGCGAAGGAGCTCTCCCCGTCTATAAGGAAGTCTGAAGTGTTGCCGTCCAGGAACCGCGCACCGGACAGGTTTTCCATCTCCGCCAGGAAGCCGGCGTCCGCCAGCAGGGAGCCATGCCCGGGCCCGCGGGGGGTGAAGCCGGAATTCTTAACGGCCGCGATGACCTTCTTTGAGACGTCCCCGAAAGAGGGCACCGCCTGGGTGCCGGGCAGGATGCCGGAATCCTCTATCTTGGCCCTCATCATGTAGTAAAGCGTGGCGACGTAGCCGGTATAAACCGAGGCCTGCTCTATAAATTGGGGGTCCGGGGGCGGCTTATGGGCGCCGGGCGGTTCCGGAGGGACCGGGAGTACGGACGGAAAATCCCCGTAAGCCCCGCGGCCGAAGGCGGCCGCGGCCTTTAGAGTTTTGTCTGTAAGCGCGGAAGTCTTGTATCCCCCCGGCAGTACGGCCTGGGCCGCCGTGAGGGCTGGGATAGCCAGCAGGAGCATGAACGCCGGTAAAACCGGCCTGTTTATTTTTATCATACCTATATTCTAACAGTGCGGCGCCCCTCTCAAAAGAGCCTTAAGGGCATTGCTGGCGCGGAAATTGACGCCGGCTCCGTAGGCACTCCGGTCCCGTAAAAAAAGACCGGAAGGGAAAATTGGATCCTTAGACCTACCTGTGCACAAAGGGGTCAGGTCTTGAAATTCAGCAATTTGCTCTGGCCACCGGGAATATCGGGGACTGGTGCTAAAAATCAAGACCTGACCCCATTCTTCCTGATTTGTTAAGATATATCATCCTGGGGCCGGCCGCATTTCCGCCGGCGCGGATAAACTGCAGAAGGTTAAGCAAGGACAACCGATAATTTATGAAAGCCAAAAACTTCGCGGATCATCACGGCTCGCCCGGAGGCGTTTTTAAACCCGGCGGCGGGCATAGCGCCGCCAGGACGGCTCTTCTGGCCGTTTATTCTTTTGCCGCTCTTATCCTCTGCAGCCCGGTTTCACGGGCGCAGGAAAGCGGGATAGTGGCCAGGGACGCCAACGGCGCGTTTTACTCCGTCTCCAGCCGGTATAACAACCGCAACGAATACCTGCATATTTCCAAGATGGGGCGGGACGGGAATATGCTCTGGGAGGCGAATTACGACACCGGGACGGACAAAAAACCGGTGGGCATGGTGGCCCATTCCGGCGGCCTGGTGATCCTGGCCTCCGCCAGGGCCGGCAGCGAGCGCTCCTTCTCGCTGATATATTATTCCTTTGATAATTTCCTCCTCCGCGAAGTTATCAGCGACACTCCCGGGGCTGTTCCCGTGGCCTTGGCCGCGGATAAACAGGACAATATCTATATAGCCCTTACCATCAAAAGGGCCAACCGGGCCAGGGCCGAGCTCTGGAAATACGACCGCACCGGCGCCTTCTTCTGGAGCGCGGTATACGAACCTCTCAACAACGCTTACGCCCAGGACGTGCAGACGCTTTACAACGGCGAGGTCACCTTCGGCGTCACCCAGTCCGGCGGTTCGAACACCTACGGGGAATATGCGCCCCTTGCGCTCATCTATAATGCCAACGGGGCGCGTCTGCGCTGAACGTCTGCCTGAGGACAACTATATGAACAAAAACTACTTTCTTCCCGGTATCCATGAAATAACCCGCTGCGTCGCGGCGGCCGCTGTGCTGCTTTCGGTTTCCCTCCCGGCTTCAGCCGGCGGCACTTTGGTCATGGCTACCGGCGCCCCCCCTTATACCCTGGACCCCTCCGGTGATATGGATCGCCAGGGTATGATGATCGCGCTCAATATCTACGAGCCGCTGGTCGCTTTTGCCGGCAGATCCCCGGACGCCGGCTTTGTGCCGGCGCTCAGCGCCGAGGTGCCCACAGAGGCCAACGGCCTGCTCTCCAAGGACGGGCGCACCTATATTTTCCCCATTCGCAAAGAGGTAAAGTTCCATGACGGCACGCCGCTTACCGCCGGCGACGCCGCGTATTCCCTGATAAGGGCCATGATAACCAGCGATTACAGCCTGTTCGTAAAACCCATCCTGGGGCTCAACTCCATGCGCGGCAAAGACGAGGCTTTTGTGGTCACCTATGCCGATCTCGCCAAAGCCGTAAAGGCAGACGGTGACAAACTCGTGGTCACGCTCAAGGAGCCCTATCAGCCTTTCCTGTCCATGCTGGCGTCAAAACCGTTCATCATGTCCAGGGCGTGGGCGGCCGCAAACGGTGAATGGGACGGGACTGAAGCCGCCTGGAAGCGATACGCGGGGATCAAGATAGATAAGTCCGGGCTGCGGGCCAAGGCCAACGGTACAGGGTCGTTCAGGCTGGATACCGTAGACCTGAAGACGGGGCGCGTAACTCTTGCTAAGAACGCGGATTATTTGGGGGCGCCGGCCTCGCTTGACCGCTTGGTCTTTGCCCCTGTGGTGAATGAGACCACCCGGCTGTCCATGCTGGAGATGGGTGACGCGGATTACGCCGATCTTTCTCGTTCCAGCCTGCGCGACCTGGCGGATATGAAGAACATCACGGTGGAGGAGGGGCCTCCCAGCCAGGCAGTAACTGTGTTTTATTACAAATTCAAGGTCGCCGCGCAGGACAATCCGTTCATCGGCAGCGGTAGGCTGGACGGGAAGGGCGTCCCTCCCGATTTCTTTTCGGACGCGGACGTGCGCAAAGGTTTTGCCTACTCCCTGGATTATGAGAAGATCCTGCTGGAGGTGGCGCGCTACAAAGCCAACCGCATCACCAGCCCTATCCCGCGCGCCGGGGCGCCTTCAGTGCCACCTTACGTTTACGACCCCGCCAAGGCGGAAGAGTATTTTAAGAAAGCGTTTGGCGGCAGGCTATGGGATAAGGGTTTTGAATTTAGTGTCCCCTACTTGATGGGCGGTGACCTTGGCCAGCAGCTTTGGGAGAAGGTTGCGGAGGCGCTTCAGGCAATAAATCCCAAATTCGTTTTACGGCCCACCCCGCGGACGATGGAGGACTTCATCGCTAATGGTGAGAAAATAGGGCAGCAGATCCCTTTGGGCTTTACCACGTTCGAGCCTGAGTATCCGGACAATTATAATTACGCTTATGTGATGCTCCACAGCGAAGGTCCCGTGTCCAGGCATACGGGGTATTCTAATAAGAATATAGACCAGCTGTGCGAAGAGGCGCTGCGCACCCCCGGCGATAAACGGGAAAAGCTGTTCGCCCGGATGGACAAGATCTATGCCGAGGACGCGCCGTATATACTGCTGTTTTCCGCTAACAAATTCATGGCCTTCCGTAAGGGCATCACTGGCACGGAGTCCGACAACTGGCTGTATTACAGCGGCGGCTTTATGGATTTCTCCAAGGTTAACAAGCCCTGACCGCCGGGACGGCCGCTGGTTTAGAACTAACCGCCGGGGAAGCCCGGCGGTTCTGTCCGGATAGAAACATCTTACCCCATTCTTCGGGCCGGGAACATGGATGAAACCGAAAGGCCGGGTTCCGCGTAGTATAGATAATGGCTGAAACCGAAACTGAGCTGGTGCGCCGCTGCCTCAAAGGGGACAATTCCGCTTTTGCCGGCATACTCGAAATATATCAGGACAGGATATACAGCTTCGCCCTGCGGCTGCTGAAGGACCCGGTCGCGGCCGAAGACGCCGCGCAGGAGGCTTTTGTAAAAGCCTTCCGGGCCCTTTCCTCATATAATCCCGCCCGCCCTTTTTCCTCCTGGCTTTTCCGCATAGCCCATAACGCCTGCATGGACGCCCTGCGCGCCGGCAACAAGACCGTCTCGCTGGACGGCGAAGATTTTCCCGACCTGCCCGACCGTTCCGCCGGCGTAGAGGACATGGTGGCGGACTCCCTTGACGCGGAGCGCATAGAGGCCCTGCTGGCTTCGCTGCCGCCTCTGTACAGCGAGGTGCTGCTGCTCGCTTACCGGGAGGACATGGGCCCCGCGGAAATAGCCCGCGTAATAGGCGCGCCCGAGGGCACTGTAAAAGCCAGGCTGTTCCGCGCCAGGGAACTTATAAAGGTAAAACTGACTGCTGTAAAGGTCCAGGACGCAACCGTTTAGGGGCGAGGAACGTATTATGGATATGGACTCCCGGAAGACAGACAGACTGATAGCCGGCGCGATAGCCGCCCTGCCTTACCGCAGGCCGTCGGCTGGTTTCAGCGCCAGGGTAATGGCGGGGATAGCGGCCGAGGCGCCGCAGCCCTGGCTGACCGGCGTATTAAAGGGGGCCGGCTTAATAGTGACGGCGTGGGCCGCCGCGCTCGCTTTTGTTTCGGCGAGGCTGGTTTACGCGAACTTCGCGGATACGGCGGCGCTCCTTATACAGCCGGGCGGCTTAGGGCAGGCGCTTAACCTGCTGGCGGCGCGCGCCGCGCTTGTGCTGGCGAAAGCGGGATCGGTAATGTCACTCGGGTTAGATATTTTGTCCGCAGCGGCGGCCGGCCTTCCGGCTTGGTATGAAATAGCAGTTGCGGCGGCGGTTTGTTCGGCGGCCATAGCGGCGCTTTCGCACGGCGGGCGCTTCGCCCGCCAGGGTATTTAAAATGTTACTGAGGAAAGGAATTATGAAAAATATTAAAAGATACGCGTTGTTCGCGGTTGCGCTGGTGTGCCTGGGCCAGGCGGCGCAGGCGGCCCGCCGCGAGCTCACCCACGAGGACGTGGTGATAGAGAAAGGACAGACTGTGCGCGGCGATGTGGCCACGGACAAGTCCATACTGGTGAACGGGACGCTGGACGGCGACGCTGTTTCCGTCGGCGGCGCCTCGGTGACTATCAACGGCGAGCTTACCGGCGACCTGATCGCTATCGGCGGAGCGATCTATGTCCCCGGCCTGGTCAAGGGCGACGTCTCAGGCATCGGCGGGCCGGTCTCGGTCAGCGGTAAAGTCCGCGGAGACGTGGCAAGCGTGGGGGGCGGCGTGGACCTTTCCGGCACCGGGGAGATCGACGGCGGGATCTCCGTGCTCGGCGGCGCCTTCGTTAAAGGCGAGAAGGCCCTGCATAAAGGCGAGCTGCACAGCTTCGACACGCACGCCGTGCGCACGGTGCTGCCGCGCGTCCTCAAGCTGGTGCGCTACGCCGGCGACCGAGAACGCGGGCAGGGCGTCAATCCCTGGATGGTAGGCGGCCTTGTGGGGCTGGGCCTGCTCTTTTTCTTCTCCATGCTGGCCACCGGCGCTGTGCTCCTGCTGCTGCCGGCGGTCTTCTTCCCGAAGAACGTCGAGAACGCGGCGGCCGTCATTACCGGCGACATGTGGCGCGCCTGCGGCATAGGGGCGCTGATGCTGGTAGGCTTTTTCCCGGGCCTGCTAATGATGGTGGTCTCGGTGCTGGGGATCCCGCTGGTCCCGTTCGCCCTGATGGTGTATGTCGCCGCCGGAGTGCTGGGCCTCAGCGCCTTCAGCGTGGTGCTGCAGGGCAGGTTCTTCGAGGGAATAAAGAAGACCGGCCCCGCCGGGCTGCCCGGCAAAGTGGCCGCGGGCTACGGCATCATGGCCGGGCTGATGATCTTCGGAAAGATCATCCCCCTGGTGGGCGACGTCCTTTCACTTATAGGCTTCATGCTGCTGTCTTTCGGGGCCATGCTGGGGCTCGGGGCGGCGTGGATGACAAGGATGGGCAACCAAAGCCGCGCGGTCGAAGCGCCGCCTGTTGCGCAGCCCGTTACCCAGCAGCTCCCGCCCCCGGTAAACTGAGTCCTTGCGGTAATAAAAAGGCCTCCGGCAGCGGAGGCCTTTTTTTTGCGGTTTACCATAAGCCTTGTTGTATAAAATAGTAGAATTAAGGAAGATATTCCAGCCGCGCAAGGACAAAAATGACGACAATAGAAAAAAAATCTTCCGACATGACCCTGCTGGTGCTGCTAGCTATTTTTCTTTCAATTTTCCTGGCCATGGTCTGGCCTTATCTCATAGCGCTGCTGATGGGCCTGCTGCTGGCGATACTGAGCCAGCCGCTTTATAACATCCTGGCGAAGCGGGGGCTCGGGCCGCGCATGGCTTCCGGCCTTGCTATGGCGGTGATACTGCTGGCCATAATAGCGCCGCTCACGGTTTTCGCTGTCACCGCCATAAAACAGGCCATAGCCCTGGCCGCCTACCTGGCTGACGAGCGCGGCGCCGAGTTCATAAGGGCCTCGGTGGCAGCCATTACCGCCCTGAAGCCGGTGCAGTGGGTCATCGAAAGCCCGGCCGACTTGCAGGCCAAGGGCTTGGAATTCGCGCAGAGCGCCGGCGGCTCGCTCAGCCGGGTGATACTGGTGCAGGCTGCGGCTCTGCCTGACCTGGCGCTTAAGGTAGTTCTTTCGCTCCTTACCTGGTTCTTCCTGCTTTTTGAGGGGGAAGATTTTTTTAAATGGATCAGCAGCAGGGTGCGGATGGACCAGGCGCTGCGGAGCCGGCTCGCAGACTCTTTCAAGGCCACCGCGGCCTCCACCGTATGGGCTACCGCCGCGGCCGCAGCCGCCCAGGCTTTGGCGGTGATGGTCGGCTTTTTGCTGCTTGGGGTGCCCGGCATTTTCCTGGCCGGCGGCGCCACCTTCATCTTCGCCTGGATACCGATACTCGGCAGCCTGCCGGTCTGCCTGGCCGGGGCCGTTTACCTGTATTTTTACGGCTCTATTTTCAAGGTGGCCCTGATGGGCCTGGTGGCGGTGGTGGCCGGCCTTATGGACAACGTGGTGCGGCCCATAGTTATGAAAGGTCACGGCGACATGCACCCGCTCCTGGCCCTGGTCTCGATCTTCGCCGGCATAAATATGTTCGGCATACTCGGCGTTATCTTCGGGCCGATAGTGGCGGCCATGCTGCTGGCGCTGCTTAACTCCTGGCGGGTCCCGGCCAACGGGGCACAAAAATAGGAGCCGTGCCGTTTTCCGGCCGGCGGAGTTATATATAGTTCTAAATATAATGGTAAAAATAAGATTTGCGCTCTTTCCTGTCCTGCTTGGACTGGTTTTCTTCCCGGCGCCCGCCGCCGCCGGACCCGGCTGCGCCGGAGCACGGGAACTGCTGAACAAGGGGCAGGCGCTCGAGGCGCAAAAACTGCTTTTCGGCCTGCCGGGCGAACTGGACGCCGCCTGCATTGACGCTCTGGCCGACGCCGCGATAGTCCTTGGGGATTTCAAGAAAGCCGCCTCCGCCCTGGAAGAGCTGTTCAGGCGCGACCCGTCCAGCCTTTCCGCGGCGGCCCGCCTCGCCCGGCTGTACAGCTGGGAGGGTGATTACAAGGCTTCCCTGCGTTATTATGACGCCGCCCTGGCCCTGAAGCCGGGGGACTGCGAACTGTTCGTCGAAAAAGCCAGGGTCCTTGCCTGGGCGGCCAGGTTCAATGAGTCGTCGGCTTTCTACCCGGCGGCGGAGAAGGCCTGCGGGGCGTGGGTGGGCAGCGAGGCCGCCGGTAAAGCTAATTTACGCCGGGGTCGAATTTGTTCCGCTGAAAAAGAATATAAAAAAGCCGTCGAGCTTAACCCCGGAGGCTCGGAGGCTCTTTTCGACCTGGCGCAGCTGTATTCCAATTCCGGGGTTTACGGCGAAGCCGAAAAATATTACAAGCTCCTTGCCGAAATTGCCCCTTACAACACGGCGGCCGCCCGCGCCCGGGCCAAAAACTCGGCCTACCGCGACGACCTGCGCCTGGAGGGCGGCTTCTCTTACTGGGGCGCCCGCGGCTCCGACCGGATGACCGATGTGCGCAGGACCGGGTTTTACGCCGGGCCCGCGGCGCGCATAGGGGAAATACTTTCGGCCTCCGCCTACGGTACGTACGCGGACTACGGTTTTGATTCCGGGGCGGGCTTAAGCGAGCGGGGCGGCACGGCGGCCCTGGCCTACGCGCCTTCGCTTTACTGGGGGGCGGGGGCTTCCGTCTCGGCCCGCAGCCTCGCCGGCCGCGGCGTCAGCGGACCTTCCTCGGTCTACGCCTGGGCCCGCGCGGCGGACCCCTTAACGGTTTCGCTGGCACTGCGCCGGGAGAGCCTGTTTAATAACAGGGAGAACATCATTTCAGGCCGGGGCTCTTCGAGCGTGAAGGCCCGCGCGGACTTGAACCTCGCCGCCGGAATTTCCGCCGGCGCGGACCTGGCCAGGGGCAGGGTGGACGGCGGGAATTATTACACGGTAGCCGGCGCGGACGCGAAATACTCCATGCCCGGCGAGTCTTCTCTTTCCTGGGCCGAAGGCCGCCTTGAGCGGAGCTCGTACGCGCGCGGTTCTTCCCTGTATTTCGCCCCGTCCGTCTACAACACCTATTCCCTCGAAGTTGCCTGGCGGCGCTACTTCTCCAAAAGCGGGGTGTATTACGGAGCGCCGCATTTTTACGCGGAAGTGAAGGCGCGGGAGACCTTTGACAACAGCCGCTACTTCAGCTTCAACCCGCGCGCCGCCCTTTACGCCGCGAGGGATAAATACTGGACGCTTAAGCTCGAGTTCTCTCTGACCTCGTCGCATTACTACCGCGACAATTACTGGGAGCTGGCGCTCGTAAAGGCCTTTTGATGAAATTCTTTCATTTCTTCCTGCTCCGCCTGAGGGTTTTCACCCTGGTTGCCTCCGTGGCCGTCTGTGTGTATTTCGTCGCCCGGGTCCTGATCTTCTCCTATTCCGACTATACCCCGGTGGAGAAACTGTTCGGCCTGCTGCTCCTTACCGGCGAAACTTATATGCTGGTGCACGCCCTGGGCTACATGGTCAACGCCTTCAACATAAGGGGCAAGGGCCTGGAGGCCCCGCGCGCCGAACTGAAGAAAGGGGGGGAACCCTGGGTGGCCGTGGTGGTGGCCGCCCGTCATGAGCCGAAAGAAATACTCGAAGAGACCATCATAACCTTCCGTAACCTGGATTACGCCAATAAGAACATCTACTTCCTCGACGATTCCAGCGACCAGCGCTACAAGGACGAGGCCGACGCGCTGGCCGCCCGGCATGGCATAAAGGTTTTCAGGCGCGAAGAGCGGCGCGGGGCCAAGGCCGGGATAGTGAACGCCTTCATGTCGGGTATGACGGAAAAATACCTGGCTATTTTCGACGCCGACCAGAACCCCATGCCCGACTTCCTCAACGACCTGGTCCCCTACCTGGAGGCGAACGACAACCTGGCTTTCGTGCAGACCCCGCAGTTCTATTCCAACCTGGGCGACAGCCCGGTGGCGATGGGCGCCGGCATGCAGCAGGCCATCTTCTACGAGAGCATCTGCGAGGGCAAGAACCTCAACGACGCGATGTTCTGCTGCGGAACCAACGTAGTCTTCAGGCTGAGCGCGCTGCTCAGCGTGGGCGGCTTCGACGAGACCTCCATCACCGAGGACTTCGCCACCTCGGTGAAGCTGCACACCAAAGGCTACAAGTCGCTCTACCACCCGCACGTTAAAGTGTTCGGCATGGGCCCGGACACGCTGCCGGCCTACTTCAAGCAGCAGGCCCGCTGGTCCGGAGGCACGGTCAGCGTTTTCAGGCGCGTTCTCTGGCAGCTGTTCAGGGCGCCGCGCTCCCTCACCTTCATGCAATGGGTGGAATATTTACTGGCCGGCAGCTACTATTTCGTCGGCTGGGCTTTCTTCTTCCTGATGATCTGCCCCATCGCCTTCCTGCTCTTCAACGTGCCGTCCTTCTTCCTGGATCCGGAAATATATATAGCCACCTTCGTGCCGTATTTCTCGCTTTCGCTGCTTGTTTTTTACGCCACCATGAGCGAGCGGCATTACACGGCGAAGCAGATCTATACCGGGCTTATACTTGGCTCGCTCTGTTTCCCGGTGCTGATGAAGTCCACGCTGCTGGCCATGTTCGGCAAGAAAATGACTTTCGTGGTCACCACCAAGGGCGGCCGCGAGCGGCTGGACTGGAAAGGGCTCTGGCCTTACGGCGTTATGCTGGGCCTGAACATCGCCGCTATTGCGGTGGGCGCCCTGCGGTTTAAGGACAACCCTTACGCCATAGGCGTGAACATGTTCTGGGCGGCCTACCATATTTTCATCCTTTCCAATATCTTCCGGTTCAACGAACCGCCGGCGCTGCCTGAAGAGGCGGCCGCATGAGGAGCAATTTATTATTGGCTGCGGCGGCCCTGGCCGCTTCAGGCCTGGGCTGGTATTGGTTTGTCTACGAGGACGCCCGCCTGCCCTGGCAGCGGCTTACCCGTTTCGAAAAAGAATTCCCGGGCTGCGTGTCCGGAGTTATCTCCGGGGATTACTCCGCGCTGAAACTGCCTACAGGGTTCCGGCACTTCTACCTGGCCTGGGGTGATAATTTCCCGGCCGCAGAGATAAATAAGTCCAGCCCCGACGGCGCCATCCTTGTGCTTACCTGGGAGCCGCACATTAAGGCCGAGCCGGGGCGCAGCCTGCTGGGCGATATTGACGCCGGGAAGTACGACTCCTACATGGCCGCCATGGCGGCCGCCCTGAAGAAATACGGCCGCCCGGTAATGCTCAGGTGGGGGCATGAGCCCAACGGCGACTGGTACGCCTGGAGCGGCGCCCTGAACGGGCATGAGCCGGAAACGTATATAAAAGCCTGGCGGCGCATGGCCGGGATAATGCGGACCGGAGCCGGTCCGAAGGTGAAACTGGTTTTTAGCGTGAACGGGGAGGACAAGCCGGACGAGGAATGGAACCGCTTTGAGAATTATTATCCCGGGCCGGAATACGCCGACGTCGTCGGGCTGGATGCCTATAACTGGGGGGATTCACGGGAATGGTCCTCCTGGCTCAGGCCCCAACAGCTCCTGAAAGACCCCTATCGCAGGGCGCTGGCCATGGCGCCTGACAAACCGCTCTTCCTCGCCGAGGTGGCAGCCTGTTCCGGCGGCGGAGTGAAGTCGGCGTGGCTGGGTAAGCTGTTCTCAAGGCTCGAGACGCGCTACCCGGCCGTGAAAGGTTTTATGTGGTTCGATTATGACAAGGAATGCGACTGGCGGATCTCTTCCGACCCGGCCTCGGCCGCTCTCTACGGCCGCAAGACCGCGGCGGGCTACTTCAAGGCTGACGGCGGGCGTTTAAGCTGGCTGTTCGGAGAATAATATGGGCGTGACAAAAAAAGAACTTCTGAAGCTGATAGACGAAGCGATCGACCTTGAGGAAAAGTCCATCCCGGTCTACAGGAAACACCTGGACACGGCCCTTTTCTGGAGCGGCCTGCCGACAGGGGAACGCCGCCAGCTGAACATCTATCTGAACGTGCTGGCGAAGGAATCCGGCAAGCACTTCGCCAGGCTTACCGCTTTGAAAGAGAAGATAGAGAAAGGGGAGAAAGATGTTTACTAAACAGGACTACGTTAAATATTTCTTCCAGATCAAGAAAATAGAGGAAAGCATGGGCGCCGGGTTCCTGAGGTGCTCCGAAAGGCTGGACGACCCGGAACTGAAGAAGTTCTTCCTTAAAATGCACAGGGAGGAAATGGCCCACGGCGGGGTGGCCGACGCCATGCTGGAGATGTTCAAGGACAAGTGATCTCCCTTTTGTAGGCCTAAAGGCCCAGGCTGGCTTATCCCTAAGGGCCCAAGCGCAAAAAGGGGCCGCGTGCTACAATTTATCAGGTAACATTAATAATAATCTTTTTTCGGTATTACTTTTGATAGAATTAGTTTAAATATATAATAAGGCAGGTCCTGCATGAAAAAGCTGAACAGTTTCCTCGCTCTCTCCTTTTTAAGCCTTCTGTCCACCGGGGCTTTCGCCCTGGACCTTAACAAACCTCTCCCCAACTGGGTCGACCAGTCCCGCGAAAAAGCCGACGGCAAAGCGCCGGTCATGGCGCCCACGATGCGCGGCGTAACGCCTTCCGATTTCCGCATGCCGGCCGAATACGAACCGGTCGGCGCCGTAGTTATAGGCTGGGCCGGCTATACCGGCATGCTCGCCAATATCGCCAAGGCCGTGACCGGCCCCGGCAAAGCGCAGCTCTGGGGGGTAGGCGCCCCGGCCTCCATCTCAGGTGTGCCCGCTGCCAGCTACACCAGGATAAACGCCCCTCTTGATACCGTCTGGATGCGCGACTACGGCCCTTTCGGCATCTCCGCCGGCACCGGCAAACCCGGCATCATCGACTCCATCTACCGCCACTACCAGTACCGCCGCAACGACGACGCCGTTCCTACCGTGCTCGGCAAGGCCAAGAATATAGGCGTCTACGCCATGCCTATAATCATGGACGGCGGCAACCTGATGATGGACAGCACGGGCAACCTGTTCATGACCAAGCGCACCTACACCTGGAACTCCGGCATGAGCGAGGACCAGGTCAACACGCACCTTAAGAACTACCTTAAGGTCAAGAAGATCATCACTTTCGACTACGCCGGCTACCCCGGCGAGCCCGGCGACGGCACCGGCCATATCGACATGTTCCTGAAGCTGCTCAACGACAACACCATCCTTATCTCGCTGAGCGAGGACGAGCCGTTCAAGGCCAACGCCGCGAAAGCGATGGCCTGGTTCAAGGCCAATAAGGCCCCCGGCGGCCAGCCCTACAAGATCATCACCGTGAAGGGCTGGGCTACCGACGCCTGGTATACCTACACCAACTCGCTGGTCGTCAACAACGTGGCCATTATCCCGTCCTACTCCGGCCACCCGGCTGAGGAAGCCGCCGCGAGGGCCGCCTACGAGCAGGCCGGCTACACCGTGGTCCCGGTGCTCTCCGACGACAGTATAACCGCAGGCGGTTCCATCCACTGCGTCACCCAGACCATCCCGGTGCTGCCCAACAAGGACCTGAGCATAACGGACATCCCGGTGTTCCAGGATATGACCGTGACCGTGCCGCTGGCCCCGCTGACCGACAGCGGCAATTCCACCGCAGTGGACCAACTGATCAACAGCAAGTAAAGGTCAACTGTAAATACAAAAACCGCCGGTGCAAACCGGCGGTTTTTGTTTAATGGGCGGCTCAGGCGGCCAGCAGCTTTTCTTTGAGGAGCTTCTGCAGCGCGCCCAGCTTCCGGATGCTGGAGGGTATCACCAGCACGGTGTTGTCCCCGGCCACGGTGCCGAGGACGTCCTGCAGGCGCTGCGAATCTATGAACTCGGCCACGGTGCCGGCCGCGCCGGGCAGCGTGCGCACGAGGACCAGGGTCTCGTTGGCGGCTATATCCAGCACGCCGGCGCCCATGAGGGGGCGCAGGGCGGGGGAGTCCCCGGAGGCGGGCAGGGAATAATGGCCGCCGTCCGGCCCGGCCACCCACGACGCCCCTAGGTCCTTCAGGTCGCGCGAAAGCGTGGCCTGCGTAACGCGGCAGCCCTGCCCCTCAAGCTGGCGGCGCAGCTCCTCCTGGCTGCCTACCGCGCCCGCGGTGATGATCTTCCTTATCCTGAAAAAGCGTTCTTTCTTCGTCATAGCCCTCCGTTCACGCGCGCGCCGCGCTTATGGCGTTCGCAGTGCCTTGTATAAATATACAACATTATGTATAATTATACAACAGCGCCGGGGCTGCCCGGCTATATATTAAGGAGAGAAGGAATGAAAGAGAACAAGAAAGTGGTGCTGGCGTACAGCGGCGGTCTGGACACCTCGGTGATCCTGAAGTGGCTCATCGGGCAGGGCTACGAGGTGATAGCCTACATAGCCGACGTCGGCCAGGCCGGTGATTTTCAGGCGGCCAGGCGTAAGGCGCTTAAGGCCGGGGCCAAAAAAGTTTATATCGAGGACCTCAGGAAGGAACTCGTCACCGATTATATTTTCCCTATCTTCAAGGCCAACGCCGTCTACGAGGGCCGCTACCTGCTGGGCACGGCCGCCGCGCGGCCGCTCATAGCCAAGCGCCACATAGAGATAGCGGCCAAAGAAAAAGCGGCCTTCGTCTCGCACGGCGCCACCGGCAAGGGCAACGACCAGGTCCGCTTCGAGCTGGGCTATTACGCGCTTAACCCCTCGATAAAAGTGCTCGCACCCTGGAAGATGCAGAGCTTCCTGGATAAGTTCAAGGGCCGCACCGACCTTATAAACTACGCCGAGGCCAACGGCATAGAGATCAGCTCAACTATAAAGAAGCCCTACAGCGAGGACGATAACCTGCTGCACATCAGCCACGAGGCCGGCATACTGGAAGACCCCGCCCATGAGCCCACGGAGGATATCTTCTCCAGGACGGTCTCTCCCGAGAAAGCCCCCGATAAAGCCACCCGGATAAGCATACAGTTCCGCGACGGCATACCGGTGAAGGTAACCGATCTGGGCACCGGCCGTTCCGAGAGGGACCCTTTGAAGCTCTTCATGTTCCTTAATGAACTCGGCAGCCGCAACGGCATAGGCCGGCTGGATATGGTGGAGAACCGCTTCGTAGGCATCAAGTCGCGCGGCGTGTACGAAACCCCGGGAGGAACCATACTGCTGGCCGCGCACAAGGACATAGAGGGCATAGCCATGGACCGCGAGGTGATGCGCCTGCGCGACATGCTGTCGCCCAAATTCGCGGAGCTGGTCTACAACGGCTTCTGGTTCAGCCCGGAAATGGATTTCCTGCGCTCGGCCATCGACAAGAGCCAGGAGGCCATAGACGGGACGGTGAGCCTGAAGCTCTACAAGGGCAATGTCATCGTCACCGGGCGCGCCAGCCCCAGCTCGCTCTACGACAAGAACCTTTCCAGCATGGACATCGAGGGCGGCTTCAACCAGAAGGACTCAGAGGGCTTCATAAAGATACACGCCACCCGCCTTATGGCGCACAGCGCCATCATGAAAAGGCACGGCCGCAAATGAAACTCTGGGACAAAGGCTTCGAGCTGAATAAGGATATCGAGTTCTTCACTGTCGGCGACGACTATATACTGGACCGCCGCCTGGTGAAGCATGACTGCGCGGCCTCGCTGGCGCACGCCAGGGCGCTGCGAAAGGCCCGTCTGCTGACCGCGAAGGAACTGGCTGAGATCACCGCCGGCCTGCGCAAGATAACGGACCTGGACGCGCGCGGCAAATTCGTGATAAAGCGCGAGGACGAGGACTGCCATACCGCCATCGAGAACTTCCTGACGGCCGGGTACGGAGAGGCCGGTAAGAAGGTGCACACGGGGCGCTCGCGCAACGACCAGGTGCTGACCGCGCTGCGGCTTTACGAGCGAGAAGCGCTGAACGAACTGAAAGCCCGGCTGGCTGACTTCGCCGGGGCCGCCTCCGCGCTGGCCCGCGCGCAGGGCCGCATAGGCCTGCCCGGCTACACCCATATGCGCCGGGCCATGCCCACCACCGTCGCTGCCTGGGCAGGCTGCTTCGCCGCCGCCGCGCGCGACGACGCCCGCTTCGCGGATTTCCTGCTGTCGCTGACAGATCAGTCGCCGCTAGGCTCCGCGGCCGGCTTCGGCGTGCCGGTGCTGAATATAGACAGGGGCTACAGCGCGCGGCTGATGGGTTTCTCAAAGGCCATAGAAAATCCGATCTACGCCCAGTTCACGCGCAGCAAGTTCGAGCCGGCTATCATGCACCTCTGCTCGCAGGTAATGCTGACGCTGAACAAGCTGGCCTCGGACCTGGTCATGTTCAGCATGCCGGAGTTCGGCTTCGTGGAATTGCCGGAGGCTTTCTGCACCGGCAGTTCCATCATGCCGCAGAAGAAGAACCCCGATGTGCTGGAGCTGGTGAGGGGTAAGTACCACGCGGTGCTGGGAGAGGAATTCAAGGCGCTTAGCCTGGCCGGAAACCTTATCTCCGGCTATAACCGGGACGCGCAGCTGGCCAAGGGGCCTCTGTTCGCCTGCCTTGATACGGCGCTTGCCTCGCTGAATATCATGGCTACGGTCACGGGCGGCCTGCGGTTCAACAGGGAGCGCTGCGTGCTGGCCCCGGAGCTGTTCGCCACGGAAGAAGCGTATAGGCTGGTGCGGCAGGGGGTCCCGTTCCGCGACGCCTACCGGCAGGTGGCCGCTAAATTCCGCGGCGGCGCGGAGCCCGGCGGGGCCGGGTAAGCCTGCAGCGTCAGCCCTGAGAGAGAAAGAAAACCGCCGGTTTTAGCCGGCGGTTTTCTTTTTTCTTCGCGACACGCCCTTGTCGGGTTCGTCTGCTATGCTATTAGTGCGGGAAGGAGAGATTTTTATGTCAAAAGCGGTATTGTTCAGCAAGGACCCCGGCCTGAGCGGAGTAGTCGGCTACCGAGAATTCCTGCGTATCGTCGAGGTCCGTGCGGAAAACCTTCGCGCCCGCGGCTATAAGGCGGTCCAGCGCGCTCTGCGTGGGGTGGCCGTAATTGTTTTTGCCCACCTCGATATAGGCTTTGGCGGGCCTTACGGCGTTCAGGAAAATTTCGGTGGAGGAATATTTGCTGCCGTGGTGTCCGACTTTGAGCACGTCGGACTTAAGTTCGTCCCCATAGCGCTCTACCAGCCGGGCCTCCGCGTCGCTCTGGGTATCCCCGGTGAAAAGGATGGAGGAGCCGTGGTAGCTGAGCTTGAAGGTTATGGAGCAGTTGTTCACGACATTGCTGTTGGAGCTGGCGGACGGCTCGGAGCAGGCGCTGAAAACCTTTATGTTAAGGCCGGGAGCGGAGCTCCAGTCAAGCTGGTCGCCGGCCGCGGGATAGACCGTGTTGATCCCCAGGGTTTTAACCTGCTCGCGGATGATGTTGTCGGCAGTAGCCCCTGTGTTGTCGACGCGGGTGTCGTAAAAATTGCCCACGGACAGATTCGAGAAGACATACCCCAGGCCGTTATAATGGTCGCTGTGGGGATGGGTGAGCATGACATGGTCTATCCTGGTGACTTTTTTTTCGGAAAGGAAGTTTGCCAGGCGC
>JAUSCK010000169.1 GCA_030651035.1 Elusimicrobiota bacterium | reverse complement strand
CTGGCCGGCCAGGCTTGCGGCTGTTCGCCCCACCGCCGCGCCCTTCGGTCGCGGCGCCCGCCCGCCATAGGCGGGCCGGTTCGTGGGGCCGCCGGGCCGCAACAGCCCTGCCCCACCCCTGCGCGGCCGCGCGCCCCCCTTGCCGCCGTTGGCGGCAAGGCCCGCGCAAACAACCGCGGCCTTGCGGGAAAAGCAACAGAACCAATAATGGAAGAATTCAACCGCGGGGGAAAAAGAAAATCCGTAACCTTATGCTGTCGCGAATTATCACTTTTCCGATACTTGAATTACGCTTTTGCTTTATCGGCGGGGCCGTCCAGGACCTCGCGCAGTTTAACCGAAAGAGCCTCGACCGTGAACGGTTTATAAATGAACGCGACTCCCTGCTCAAGGACCCCGTGTTTTAATATAGCGTCATCGGTATAGCCGGACATATAAAGGGTTCTCCCGGCCATATTCCGCCGCGCGAGTTCGCGGCCCAGCTCGCGGCCACTCATGCCCGGCATTACCAGGTCCGTCACCAGCAGGTCCACGGCCTTTCCATGGCGTTCAATTTCCTTCAGCGCTGCCGGTCCGCTGGCGGCCGTCAGTACTGTGTAGCCGCCGTCCTGTAGCACCCTCCTGCCGAGACGGAGCAGGCTGTCCTCGTCCTCGACCAGTAATACGGTTTCCCCTCTTTTAACGCCGCCGGCGGCTTGCGCACTTTCGGTAGCTGCCGCGCCCGGCGCCAACTCACAATACGGGAAGCAAATGCGGAACAGCACGCCTTTACCTGGTTCACTCTCCACCGCTATGTCGCCACCGCTTTGTTTTACTATTCCGAAGACCGTGGCAAGCCCCAGCCCCGTACCTTTGCCTTGTTCCTTCGTTGTAAAGAAAGGCTCGAACAGGTGGCTCTTGACCTCCGCGGTCATGCCGCAGCCCGTGTCAGCCACTGTCAAGCACACCAGCGGTCCGCGCGGCAGGTCCGGGTGCGCCAGAAACAGCGCCTCGGTTGGCGGCAGCAGTTCCGTTGATAATTTTATCGCCCCTCCGCCGGACATGGCGTCGCGCGCGTTCACCGCCAGGTTAACCAGCACCTGTCCTACCTGCCCGGAGTCGAGCATTGCCGGGCAAGGCGCAGCGGCTAAGTTTAACGTAAGTTTTATATCTTCGCCTATAAGACGCCTGAGCATGTTAGCTGTGTCCGTCACGCACTTGTTCAGGTCCGTCGCCTTGGGAGACAGTACCTGACGCCGGCTGAAAGCCAGCAGTTGCCCGGTAAGGGCTACTGCCCGGTCTGTCGCCGTCAATATCTCCAGCACGTCAGCCGTTTTCGGATCCTGCGGGGAGAGGTCTTTGCGGATAAACCCGGCATAGCACTTGATGGCGGTAAGGATATTATTAAAGTCATGCGCCACCCCGCCCGCCAACAGCCCAATCGATTCCATCTTCTGGGACTGGATGAATTTCTCCTGCGTCTGCGTGTGTAAGATGTTCTCGGCTATGATATCCGTAGCGGAGTTTATAAAACGCTTCTGGTTATCCGTCAGCGTTGCCCCTTCTTTTAAGTATAAGTTGAGCACCCCCAACGTTTTACCACCGGCAGTGATGGGCGCGCAATAATGGCCGTGCGGCTCTATCCCCTCGTAGGTAATGGATGGTCAGCGCCGACACAAGCGGATTCCACGACTTGGCCACTCTCGGCCGCCTTGCCGCACAGGCAGTGGCCCAGCGGAACGTTAGCGCAGGCCTTCAGTAGGTATGGGTTTAGCCCCTGCTGCGCTGTTAGAACCAGCGCATCACCCTTGGTGTTTATAAGAAATACCGCCCCTTTGGGCTGTACAGCCAGCCATGGGAGAGCGAACAGGCTGGCGAGGTGGTTGCCCAGTTTTTCGCGTAGAGGGGTATTCGGCAATGAGCCTTGTAGCATGGCATTAAGGGCGGTCTGTATATCGTAAGCCTCTGCCGCTGCTTTTTCCGCCAGCTTGCGCTCGCTGATGTCGCGCTCGATGGATATTGCCATGCGCTTTCCGTCCAGCATCATCTCCGTCGCTAAAGCTTCGGCCTCAAAGGTCGTCCCGTCTTTCCGGCGGTGGCGCACTTCGAAGACCTGTTCACTATCCCTCTTGGTCCTGCGCGTCCTTTCCAGGACCACGGCTTCAGACGAAACCTCTGCCTCTAATAAAGATATTGGCTGGCCGCACAGTTCCTCCCGTGTATAACCAAAAACACGGACGGCCTCTTTGTTAACATCCCGGATAACAGGTAATCCGCCATCCTGCAACTCCAGCACTAGGATCACGTCGCGGACCTGGTCGAAGAGCATTCGACACCACTCGGTGTTCTTTCCCATCTCCGTCTGTAATTCTTTATCGTCCGCCGCGGCGCGCTTATTCTGCGCTGAACGGTCGTTGTTTTCTTCATCTCGCATAACACAGTCACCAGTCCTTATACACTAGCAACATAGCGGCGTATATTAATGTACACCGGCTATAAACTGCCCCCCTTATTTATCAATTTGATTATGCCATAATTCTGCGTAAAGGTTCTTTCATCGCCGCCTGCAATAACCGAAGCCGGAGCTTTCTATACGCCATGCCCGGCGAACACGCCACGAGTGTCGCGAAAGTTCAACCAAGCTTTCCCCCCTCTCGTCGGGGGATTTCTTTATTTCTTATTTGAGTGTCGCAAAAGTAGCACTTTCACGACACTGGGGGAGGGTAGGGCGGGGCATCCAGGCCAGATTCGCCGCTGTCGGAGTACCCCTCCACCCCGGCCTGCAGGCTGCCGGCGATGTTCTCACAGGTGTCTTGAAGAAGCGCCATTTTTAATGTAATATATAGTAGACACTTGTCTACTATATATGCCACAGTCCATCACTCAAGACATTTTCGGCAGCAAATCCCGCCTTGAAATATTACGCTGCCTTTACGATTCGGGCGAAGAATTAACGGGGCGCGAAATCGCCAGGCGCTCCGGTTTCAGCCATCAACAAACTCATAACGAACTCCGAGCTCTGGTTTCTCTGGGGATCGCGGAACGTAAGATCGCGGCGCCGGCCCATTTATTCCGCCTCAACAGGAAGCATTGGGTCATTAAAGACGTGGCTAGTGTTATCTTCAAGAAGGAAAAGACGTGGCTGGATGAATTGCTTAAGGAATTCGGCGGGAAGTTGCCGTGTTCAGTGAAATCCCTTGTTCTTTTCGGAAGCGCGGCCCGCAATCAATTGCGACCCGGCAGCGACATTGATCTTTTGGCTCTGGTTGGAAATGAAAAAGACAAGAAAGAAGCGACTGCTTGTTTTAGCAAGCACAGCTCTGAAGTGTTGTCACATTATCACTACCCGCTGGCGCCGGTTATTTTAACCATAGACGAATTCCGCAAACGGTATAAACAAAAAGATAAATTTGCCCGGGAAATCCTGAGAACGGGCAGGGTCGTGCAGGGAGAATTATTCACAGAGATTTTGTAACCTGGAAGAAGGACACATAAGAATTATGACGCCTAAAGAAATCCGTCTCACAAAAGTCTCACGGGAACGCCATACTTTTTACTGGGATAAGGCTATGGAGTTTTTTGAAGCTATGGTGGACGCTTCCCAGAAAAAGAACTGGAATGCCACAGGTCTGGCCGGGGTTCATAGCTGCATATCTGCGACGGATGCCTTACTGGTAAAACACGCAGGTGTCCGTTCCTCGTCAGATTCCCATCAGGACGTGATAGGGCTTTTGCGGGCAAAGATCAACGATCCAGATATTGCCAAACAAGCTCAACGGCTGGGAGAAATCCTGGGCCAGAAGAATCTGATTGAATATGTTGATAAATCTTTCCCTGAGAAGAACGCGTTGGTTTTAAAAATCAGCGTCGAGCGCTATATTGAGTGGGTCAGAAAGATTCTTTAAAGGAATAGTTTCCTGGGAGATCGTTTTCCAACTGTTCGTCTTCCCCCCATAAAAGCGAACTCCCCGTTCAAACCTGATACCGCCTCCGTCGGGCTATCTTTTACACATTACGCCCATAGTTCGCATATTTAGTAATATACGAACTATGGCTATATACCAATACAAGCGCGAACCTCTCACCAACGAAAACGCCGACCGCCTCTCTAACGCCTGCCGCTCCGGGATCGAGAAAGTCGTTATCTCGACCCTCCTAGACACCGGCCTGCGCGTCTCGGAGCTCGCTGGCCTCACCAAAGAAAGCATCCTCTGGCAGGACCGCCGGCTCCTGGTCTACGGCAAGGGCGGCCCGTTCGGTAA
>JAUSCK010000165.1 GCA_030651035.1 Elusimicrobiota bacterium | reverse complement strand
TTGATAAGGCTTAATATTGCCGGCGTTTTAACCGTTGATGGTGTTATAAGCGCCGATGGTACGCGCGGCCCCGACTATAAGTGTAGTGGCGGTTCCGGCGGCAGTGTTAATATCTCCGCATCGGGTTTAACCGGCGCCGGTGTAATCAAAGTTGGCGGCGGCTATGGTTTATATAATGGCGGCGGCGGGGGCGGAAGGATAGCTATTACCGCTCCCGCCAATGCGTTCACCGGCACCGTTACGGCTTATGGCAGCGGAAGCTCATACGATCGTCCTGGCGGGCCGGGAAGCGTCTTGATAAACGGGACGCTCACTTTTGATAACGACGGAATATCAGGCCATACGGATATTCCTGGCGCCAATTACAGCGCGGCGGAAATCTCAAAAATTATTATCAGAGCCGGTTCGCTGGCGGCTTTCCCGGCCGAAGCGGTTTTTGAGGGTGCTTTGGAAATTACGGCGGCTACGGTTGCAGTAAACGATACCCTTACAATGGGCGCGGTAATAGTAAACAGCGGGGGGGTTATCGCTCCAAAACAGCACAAGATTGACTTAATAGTTGAAAGTTCAATGACCGTTACTGCCGGCGGCATGGTTCTTGCTGATGGCATGGGGTATCTGGCGGGTAGCGGACCAGGCAGAGGTCCGGATGGCGCTAGTGGCGGCGGCGGCAGTTATGGCGGCATAGGGGGCGGTTCCACCGGGCCGGTTTATGGCTCGCTTATAAATCCCATGGATTTTGGCAGCGGCGGCGGGTATCAAATAAATGGTTCGTCATCTCCAGGCGGAGCCGGCGGCGGACTTGTAAGACTTTCCGTGTCCGGAGCCCTTACCGTGGACGGCATTATAAGCGCAAATGGTGATTCCGGGGCTGATTATTATCGCTCGGGCGGTTCAGGCGGCACCATTAATATCACTGCGGTGGAATTAAATGGAATTGGAGCGATTACCGCGAACGGCGGTTATGGGCACAACTACAACAGTGCTGGCGGCGGCGGAAGAGTGGCTGTTTCCAGCCAGTATGTTTTGTTCCAGGGAACTATCAGCGCCTATGGCGGAGGAAGTTTTCGCGCTTATCCCGGCGGGCCGGGAAGCGTTCTGATAAACGGCGCTCTTACTTTTGATAATGATGGGATATCGGGTCATACGGATATTCCGGGCGTCAATTACAGCGCGGCGGAAATCTCAAAAATTATTGTCAAATCCGGATCGAGGGTGAATTTCGCAGCCGGGGCGGTTTTTGAGGCTGGTCTGGAAATTACGGCAGCTACGGTTGCGGTAAACGATACCCTTACAATAGGCCCGGTAATAGTAAACAGCGGAGGGGTTATCGCTCCGGAGCAGCATAAGATTGACTTAATAGTTAAAAGTTCAATGACCGTTACTGGCGGCGGCATGGTTCTTGCTGATGGCATGGGGTATCCGCCGGGCAACGGACCTGGCAGGGGCAACGACGGGCCTTATGGCGGTGGCGGCAGTTATGGTGGGCAGGGCGGCGGGTCGGATCTGCCGCCGTATGGCTCACTTATAAATCCTGTGGATTTTGGCAGTGGCGGCGGATATCAAATAAGTGGTTCGTCAGATCCGGGCGGAGCCGGCGGCGGGTTTGTAAGACTTTCCGTATCCGGAGACCTTACCGTGGACGGCGCTGTAAGTGCAAATGGGAGTGCCGGGCCTAATTATTATGGCGGGGGCGGCTCAGGCGGAGGGATAAACATTGCTTCCGGCAGATTGATCGGTTCCGGCAAAGTCAAAGCCGACGGAGGTTCCAGTTTTAGCTCCAACGGTAGCGGCGGGGGTGGAAGAATTGTGGTTTATTATGGCCAGAAAATATTCACAGGCGCTATGACAGCCGTAGGTGGTGGTATCGCATGGGGACTACATGGTGACAACGGCTCGATCGTTGATAACGGAGCCATAATTTCCGGCGGCACACTTGGCCCCGGCGAATCCATAGCGGCCCCTTCGCAAACTATCGGCAGCGCAAGGTCTTTAACGGAGGATCTAAGCGAAGAGAACATGGTATTTAATAACCTGGCCGCCTCGGGTACTTTTTCCGGTGCTGTCAGCTTCCCGCAACTGGCCATTGTAAGGATAAATTCCGGCGCATATGCGGGCAAGGGTTTTGCCAAGGGCACGGTAAGCGCCATGCTTAACGGGAAACCATACCTGGGCAGCTTTGAAGGCTCGGCTTTCCTGCAAGGCGGCGCAATTTTAATACGGGGCCTGGCCACGGGGGATGTTTACGGCTCGGTTGAACTGGAGCTTACGGAGGCCATACCCGGCAGCGGCATTTATAACAAGGCCGGCGGACTGATAAATTGCAACCGTATCGGTAGTACCGTGCTTGCAAAACTCTATTTGTCAGGCGAAGGAACCCGGATTTCAGGGCAGAGTTATCCAGCCGTAAACTTGAGTTTAACGCAAACCGCCGTGCAGGGAAACATGACCGGCGATTATGCAGGTCCGTTTAACGCGATATTTACCGGCCTCACCATCGACGACCAGGCAAATCCGCATAATGGCGAAGGATATTCGCTCGCGTCATACAGCACCGACAAGGGCGAGGCGCCCGGTTGGACGTATGCTAACCGTCTTGCGAGCGGAATAATAACCGTAAGCGGCATGTTGGATGCGCCTCTATATGCGCTGATCCAGGGTGTTTTCAATTCAAATATAAATCCTCTGAAATTCATACTAAATACGGAGAAATTGGATAACTCCCTTCTGGCGCTCACGGTCAAAACATCACAACCGTATGGGGTCAGCCCCGGCGGCACATATTCTTTCGGAATTGTGGTAAATAACCAGGGAACCACAACATTTGAAAACATGTCCGTAGTCGCAATCGCTCCGCCGCATATGGCGTTTGTGTCGGCGTCGAGCACTTACACGTTTCATAGTTCGGTTTATTGGACAAACGGCGTATACGATTCTGTTCCCAGTCTGAGGTGGGATTTCCCCCAGATAATCCCCGGTCAAAGTATAAACTTGAGTTACGAACTGAAAGTCAGAATAGGGGTTGCGTTCAATGGGGAAATAATGAAAGGACAGGTATATATTCTTCCCACGCAAGACGCCCTTGATTTTTTGCCGGGGTACGATTATGAAGGCCCTATGGATGATGATGTGGTAGAAGATGCTGATATGCCGACTACCGGGGCAGAGTATAGGATTATCCCGCTGAGCAATGTGACAGGCCCCGGGCATTAACCGTGCTGTAGTTGCAGCGTCGGCGAAACCAGTTCGGAGGAGTGGCTAAATGTATAAAAAAGTTTGTATCTATTCCGCATTAGTTTTAGGATTTATCTGTCCCTGCGCGGCGGGTGAACCAGGCACAGCCGTTTCTACGGCAGCACAAATTCAATCCACCATAAGTGCAAGCACGGCAGCCTCGGTTTTTCCGAAACTTCTCTGGGAGAAGAAACTGAGCAAGTCGATTACTTCCTCCGCGATAAGCAAAGACGGCTCCAAAATAGCAATAGCCGACGAAACCGGGTATTTGACCTTGTATAACACGAAAGGCGAGAAATTGTGGGGTTATCACTACGAAGGCAAATTACCCAAGCGAACTTATGAATTCAAATCGGATAAAGCTGATACGGCAATTTTGAATATTACATTTAGTTCTGGCGGTAAATTTATAATCTGCGATCTCGGAGTGTTGAATGCGTGGCGTAAATACCCACAGGGAGGAGAAGAAAACATTGCATTGCATGTGCGGAATAAAAAAATGTGCTTTAACAGTGAAGGCAAATTGTTATGGCAAACCTCAAAAGAGGGGACGCATCTTATCGGAGGAGATCGGTATGTTTTAGTTGTTGTATGGCCAGAAGGCGATGAGGAATCCAGTGAGTATAGTGTTTTCAATATAGAGGGAAAGTTATTGTACAAAGGCAGCACGGCAGGGCAAGATAGTAGCTATGGATTTTCTGAAGACGGCAAATACTTTTTTATTGAAAAAAAACTTATTGAAACGAGAAGCGGGCGCATAATATGGGAGCTGTCCAAAGGCGTGTTTGTGGGTATCGGAAAAGAACATGTTTTGCGGACAGAATGGCGGGAGGAGCTTGGGCGATATACGTGCCGGATGTACGATATCACAACCCAAAAGAAACTTCTGGATATGAATGAATTCGGTGAATTACTTTCGGATAATTATGCTTTTGGTAGAGAATCAACCATGGGGGCAACGACCATAACTGCATATAAATTAAAGACTAATGGCGTTGCGTGGACTGATCGATACGATGTCGGTGATTTTTCCAGTCGCTATGTTCTGTCCTATCTGACAAAAGATGAGAAATACTTGTTTGTAGGTGGTGAAAAAGGCTTGAGGCTTTATGATATCGGCGGCAAAGAAATGTGGAGATTACCGGTGCGGAACAAGGTCGAATGGTATCAGTATTTCCGGTATCCGGTTGCGGAAAACGGTGAGTATGTGTTGTTTGGCCATAATAGAAGCGTAAGGCTCTATAAGAGTTTTTAAGAGAATGTTTCCAAACTGTATGAAAAAATTAGCGGGACTTCTGCTGGTTTTGGCGCTCTTCGATAAAGCGGTTTTTGCCGTTAGAATTCCGCTTGGCGAACCTGCATGCAAAAGTGCGTCCCCAATCGCTGGCTGCGCATCAGCCCCTCTTGTCGGTGACATAAACGGGGAATTCGGTGATCCGAGGACATCTGGACCTCATGGGGGACAAGACCGTCTGGTTCCGGGTGGCACACCAGTTCATCCCATAGGCGAGGGAACCATAATCGGAGTTCGTAAAGATGTGAACCAGGGTAAACTCGGATGCTGGGTGGCGGTTAAACATTCAGACACAGCGTATACGATTTATGGGCATTTGGATTGTGCCCAGATTTTAGTTTCCACCGGCGCTTTTGTGACTTTTAATACTATTCTTGCTCTCTCCGGAGATTCAGGTTTCTTTGATGCTGCCAATACACAACCGGTGGGAGCTCACTTACATTGGGAAGAATGGACCGGCTACCCGTCAAAATTGAATGACATGGATGGTATGCGTGGGGTAGCGTTAATGCAGCCACTTCCGAGTTCTGGTTTCGGTCGTCCAATTAATCCCCGGTGCGCTTGTGCAGAAAAGAGGCCCGAGCCACCGGAACCACCGGCGCTTCCGCCAACCCCGGTTGATGTGCAAGCCTGGACTGCGCACGACCCCAATGCTATGCTGGGGCCGGAGGGGTATGTCACGCCGGGCCAGGTAATGACTTACACCGTCATGTTCGAGAACGAGGGCCTCGGCACCGCTTTTGACGTCTATGTCACCGACACCTTCGATTCAAAGCTGGACGACTCGAATATCGTAATAAAAGATTTTTACCTTGTGGATTGGGCCACAAATATCGAAACGCCCGTAACCCTGCCGTACAGCTACGACCCGCAATCCCATAAGCTGACGGTGCTGGCCGGAACATTTGAGTCCCGGCAGGGCGGGAAGTTTACCGTGGAACTCCGCCTTAAGCCGGATGTCCCGCAGGGCACGGTCGTGAAAAACTTTGCGACGGTATATTTCCCCACGGCCCTTGAAGAGACGCGCACGAATTCCATCATCTCCGCAGTGCCCCAGCCGGCCTCAGTGGCTTACACCGGCTCGACCGTTGCGGTCTATTCGTCTTACGCAATGATCGCGGCCACCGTGACCAACTCGGGGCAGACTTTGCTCGGGAAAACGGTTAATTTCTATATCGGCGGTTCCACCCTTACCGCTTTAACGGGCGGCACCGGCGAAGCGTCGGTCTATGCCCAGGTGGACGCCCCTCCCGGGGATTATGAACTCACCGCCGCTTTCCCCGGCGACGGCTACTACTACACTTCTTCCACGCAGGTCGTCACGCTTCAGATACGAAAATCTGAAACCTATATAGCCGATTTTTCCACCGTCACATATTCCACCACCCCCGTTATAACCGTGGCCATGACGAACAATAAAGGGGTCCAGATATTGCACCAGGACACGGCTCCCCAAAAAATACACCTTGAATACCAAGATGGCGGGACATGGGTGCCGCTTGGCGAGGAGACTCTTTCAAGCGGGACGGCGGTCTTCCAGTTCCCGCTGCCGCAGACTACGACCACCACCTATCATCTTCAAGCGAAGTACAACGGCAATGATTATTATTTCCCCACAGAAAGCACGGCAACCCTTACTTTTGTGGACATAACCCCGCCAACCGTGGAGCTGGCCGTTAATGGCGTTCCGCTCGAAGCCGGCGCGACCGGCTATATATCGGACATGGATCCCATAACCATAACGGCCGAAGATTTTGGAGCGGGGCCAAAAAATATTCTATACACGCTGGATGTTGCTTTTTCTACACCTGCTGCAACTGCCTACACCGGGCCGTTCACGCTCCCCGCCGGCGCGCACACGATTTACTACACCGCGGTGGATAACGTGGGGAATATGGCTCCAGTGAAAGATGTAAATGTGGTCATTCAGCCGGCCGGGGACATGATGCCGACGGGCTACACACGAAAAATAGCCGGGACAGGCATTGGCGGCTATTCCGGAGATGGCGGGGACGCGCTGTTGGCGCAGTTCAATTCTCCTTTGTCGCTTACGGCCGATGGTCATGGTAATATCCTGATAGCCGACACCTATAATCACGTGATACGAAAAGTTACTGCCGAGGGGAAAGTGTTTACCATAGCCGGCAATGGAACCCGGGGATTCAGCGGGGACGGCGGCCCAGCTATTAACGCTTCGTTTAACCTGCCCAATGATATAGTGGTTGACTCGCAGGGGAATATATTTATAACCGACAGGAACAACAAGCGCGTGCGCAAAATAGATGCGCTTACCGGCAATATTACCACTGTGGCGCAGATCAGCACTTACGCCGACGGCATTGGGATCGATAATGCGGATAATCTGTATATTTCTGAATCGTACTGTACTATATATAAGCTGCTGCCTGACGGCCAGAAACAAAGGGTGGCTGGCGTGGGCGTGAACGGGTTTAGCGGCGACGGCGGCGCGGCGGTTAACGCCCAGATCTCAACCCGCGGCGGGCTCACCTTTGACACCGCAAACAACCTATATATAGCCGACACTTACAACCACCGCGTGCGAAAAGTGGATGCTGCTGGAATAATAACCACCGTAGCGGGTGGCGGGACGCTGACAGATGGCGACGTCCCCGCGCTCCAGAGAAGCTTTTATTTGGTGAACGACGTGGGCGTAGACTTAGATGGGAATTTATTTATACTGGGCGAATTTGCGCTGTATCGCTTATCCAAAGAGACCGGATATGTGGAAACGGTTCTAGGACAGTCCGAAGCCTATCTTCCGCTTACTTCCACCCCAATGCCGGCTTCTTTTGCTTACGTCCCCTATAACCGGCGCCTTTTTCTTGACGCGGCAAACGTAATTTATTTTTTACCAGGTGGCATTGTGGGGAAGGTATCATTGCCCGGCATTGCCGGGAGTTCCGATGGTTCGATGAAACTGTATTCAACCCTCAAGGATATAAGCATTTCCACTATACCAGCGGAATCCCCGGAAGCGGCGGCATTTTTGGCTGCCGCAAGCCAAAAAGGTCTTCTTTCCGCCGGGCCGGTGTATTTCATTTCGCCGTCCGGCGAAGCTCTTTCCCCGTCGGGCTCTGCCGTGCTTAAATATGATCCGCAGGTGGTGGTGGACACGAACACTCTGGCGATATTCACTTATGACGGGGTTTTGTTGAGTAGTTCTCCGGATGTGTCCGGGGTGAGCGGACAACAGCTCCTGCCTACGAGGAACCTGATTGCGGCGGAGGTGCAGCGGATCCCGAGCTTGCTGGGTCTTCTGGTGTATGTCGCTGACAACATTCCCCCGCGCAGCGAGCTGATAGTGGGAGCGCCGACCTTCGGCTCCGCGCCGGTTTTTGTTTCTACAAAAACCGTCTTCACCCTGACTTCCAGCGACGATCTTTATATAGCGGGCGATAAGAAAGGTTTTGGCGTGGGCCACAGCGCTGTCAGCATAAAACAGGGCGGGGGCCTGTCGCGGGAACTTGTTTTTAATAATCCTGCCCCTTCTCCCGGGCAGATATTTGTTTCCACTTTCAGCCTGGACCTGGACAGTTCCGGCGTTTACGCCATTGAATATTACGCCGCCGACCTGAGCGGAAATATTGAGCCGGCCAAAGCGGCAACCGTACACCTTGACACAGCCGCCCCCACCGCCGAACTGGTGTTGGAGGGCCCTGTGGAGCCGACAGCAGACGGGTTCAACTCGGTGCTAGGGTTTAATATTCGGATAGTTTCCACTGACTCTATCTCCGGAGTGGGGACCGCTAAATACCTTGTGGATGTATCCACGGATATATGTAATTGGGCGTTGCCTGCTGTTTCAACCGAACCGGCCGGGACCTGCCGGAACCCCGTCTACGCCGGCCCGTTTGCCCTGCCTATCGGCACGCACACGATTTATTACAGCGCGGTGGATAATGTCGGCAACCAAGCACCGGTAAAGAGCGTTTTTGTGAATATTGAACGCTCTAAATATCCGGATGTCGCCCAATGGCCGTATTTTGAATATTTCGGGAGATTCGGTGCATATGGGACAGGCCCCGGATATTTCACACTACTTCGCGGCCTTAATTTTGATTCAAGCGGGAATGTATGGGCGGCCGACCCGGGTAAAATAGAAATTTTTACCCCCGGCGGAGAATATCTTCGGACGTTTACCGCCGGATTGGCCTCTCTCACCAGATTCTCAATTTGCCCGGACGGGACTTTCTGGGCTTTGGCACAGGTAGCTAACGGCTACTCACACGCTCTAAAGAAATTCTCCGGTGACGGGGCACTTGTCAGGGAGATCGATATCTCTGGAAGCCCGCAGTTTGATTATGCGTACCCCAGATTTGTAGTTTGCGATAAAGGAAACATGCCATTTGTTGCGGCTGGCCCGAAGGTGTTAAGTTTTGAAACTGATGGGAGTTACAAAGGGGAGTTCCCATTGAGTGGCTATTATGAGGGGCTGGCTTCGGACGCGGCTGGGAATATTCTTATTCTTGCTTATGATTACGCCGGCAACAACCTGGTTTTTACATTAAAAAGATTCTCTCAGGCCGGTAGCCTGCTTGCGTCAATTCCGCTGATATCCAGTTCAGCGGCTTCTGTGTCGCTGGATGCATATGACAACATTTATATTGCAAATTATTCTTATTCTTCCGTAGACATTTACACCAGCAGTGGTGGCCTGATCGGAACTTTTGGCGCTCTCCCGGTCGGGCGGCAGATGATGCCACTAGGGCAGCCGCATTACGTCGGGGTGCACCCCTATTCCGGCAAACTGTATGTCGGCGGAAACAGCGATATTAAGATCTACGGCCCCGATCACACACCGCCGCAACTCCCTGAAATTCTAACCCCCGTAAGCAACAGCACAGTCATGACCGACCAACCGTTCGTTTACGGGACAGGGGAAAGCGGCGCTCACATCGCGATATTGGACGGTGGTTCGCAGATATTAGAATCAACTGTGGGCAACGACGGCTATTTTTCCGGCAACCTAGTATTACCCGGCTACGGCACGCATCATATCAACGCAGTTGCAATGGATGCGGCTGGGAACACCTCCGCTCTTACGCCGCCGATAAATATTACGAGAAAAAATCTCATGCCCGTGGTTTTCAGTCCGCCGCAATATGGACCGGTGAGTTTCGACATATGGGACACCAGCGCCACGGTAACGGCGGATTTCAACAAGGACGGGATGCCTGATGTGGTGGCGTTTGCGTATGGGTACTCTTATTATTACGGGAATTACGCATTTTACGCGGGTCGGGGAAATGGTTCCTTTGATCACGTTTACAGCAAGATTCTTGGTTCCAGCTTGGGTGCTGCTGACGATGCTTTTGCGGCGGATTTCAACGGGGACGGGAATTTGGACATCGCTATGTCGGTGAGGGATTTAGTGAACAACACGAGTCGCATCGGTGTTCTGCTTGGCAATGGAGCCGGCACTTTCTCTGAGCCGACGACGTATGGATTTATAAACAGATACGCCGAACTGACACCACTTGATTTCAATAAAGACAACAAGGTTGATATTGCTTCGAACTTTGGGGATAACGTAGTAATATACACCAACGGAGGCACAGGAGAGTTCAGTCTTGCGATATCCACGCCCCCTCCGGCCGGGACGGCTGGGGCAGGTGGATGGACAGGGGGGATAAAAGCGGCGGACCTGGATTTGGACGGCAATACCGATATAGTCGCCAGGAACTCCGTGCTTTTCGGAAACGGTTCCGGCGGGTTTTCTGAAAGCATCACGCTGCAGCTTCTTGGCGCCAATAATGCTGCCGAGGTGGAAGTGGCGGATCTTAACAAGGATGGATACCCGGAAATTATTATATGCTCAATTTCGCACAAAGTGATAACTTACCTTAATCTTCGGAACAGGAGTTTTATCGTCTCATCCGTCAATACCGCACCATATCCGAGCAGCGCGGACATAGGGGACTTTAACGGCGACGACGCACTCGACATAGCGATTTCTCCGGTCTACCTCCAAAACCTGACCCTTCTTTTAGGCAAAGGGGACGGAACTTTCTCTGAAGCGGTAAATTACCCCACCGGAGTTATGGAGACCTGGCCTTCTCAGGATCCCATAGGGACCATAAACGCAACCGATATAAATAATGACACCCTGCCGGACGTTGTAATGGCCGCCTCGCTGGCCAAAAAAATGGACGGTTCGTATGTCAAATCTTTTATCTCTTTCCTGAACATGACGCCGGTTCCGGACAATACGGCGCCTTCCGCCGTAAGTCTTGTTGCCGCCGCGGATGAGAGTGGCGACGTGGTTTTGAATTGGACCGCGCCCGGCGACGACGGCAATGTCGGTAGAGCGTTTTCCTATGATTTACGGACTTCGCTTTTGCCGATAGCGAATGAAGCGGACTTTGCCGCGGCAAATCAGGTGGGCGGCGTTCCGACGCCTAAAACTGCCGGCCTTGCGGAAGAATTCAGGGTTTCCGGCCTGGCCGGCGGCAACACGTATTATCTCGCGTTGCGAAGCGCTGACGAATTTGGAAACATTTCAGGCTTGTCAAACAGTCCGGGCGCATTTCTGAATTTTGTCGCAAAAAGCACAACCACAATTGACGGGAATCCTGAAATTATATTGTCGGCGTACCAACAGATGACCGTAACGCCGGCAGACGCGACCTCAACCGCGGGCGTTATTGCATTGGGAACAGCCGCCGTCCAGGGACTTTTTTTAGTCAGCAATCTTTATGATCTGGGTCCTGAAGGAAGTTATGAGCCGCCGGCCATGCTCACTTTTTACTACTCTCCCGCCGCTTTGGGCGGGATCCCTGAAAGCGAACTGGCGGTATATGAGCATTTCCCAGAGGAGGGCTGGGTGAGGCTGGAAGGGCAGACGCTGGATGTCGTAGACCATAAAATAACAGTCCCTATTTCAAGGATAGCATCCCTGTTCGGCATATTCTGGAAGGCAAGGGATACGGAGGCGCCACAAACCCGGTTGCTCGTGTCCGACGGCTCATGGCTGGATGAAGTTGGAAAAACCTACATAAGCGGAAAGTCAAGCATAACACTTGAGGCTTATGACCCGGTGGTCTACGGCACTTCTACGGGCGTCGCTTTCACTGGATCTGTAGGCAACATAATGCCTGTTATCGCAACTAGATCCGGAGATTCCCCCCCTTCCGCGCGGCAAAAATTTGCATAATATCGGCTGATACCGCTATAATACCAAAATGCGGCGTATTTTGACGGAATTTTGCAGTGCTTCGCCAGGCGACCGGGCGGGGTGGTCGGAGGGAGTCAGGCGTTGTCGGGGTCAGTCGGCGGCTGGTTGGGAATTCCTTGGCGCCTTTTACCTTCTTATCCGACAGGAGTTTATCGGCGATGTCTATCAGGCCCTTCTTGGCAAAATGCGAGATGAGGCCGGGGTTGGCGCCGTGCTCGATGACAGCCGTCGGGCCGGGGGTCTTCCAGCCGGAGACCAGCTTGCGCATCTTCATATGCCTG
>JAUSCK010000162.1 GCA_030651035.1 Elusimicrobiota bacterium | reverse complement strand
ATAAAGTCCTGCAGGGGAGCGCCAAGGGTCGCCGTGCGGACCTCTTCCGGATCCTCAAAACCCATCCGCTTATAGTTTTCCTTTGTGACAAGCCGGCTGAAGGTCTTTAAAGCTTTTTGCGCCACGGGCTGTGTTTCACCGAAAGGCGCTGCCGCCCCCTGCGCGCGCGCCTGCGCGGCCGGCAGCAGTAAGGCGATACACAGGGATAGCAGGGGCCGCATATTATCTGCCCCCCGCATAGGTTACGTTATAGTAATCGTTCCAGTGCATATGGTCCGCAGCGGCGGCGTTATAAAAGTCATAAGTGATTATGCGCGCGTCTCCAGAACACGGGGCCCAGGGGTCGAGGATCTCAACGTAGTTTACGTTGTCCAGTGTGCGGTAGCCTTTGGCAACCATCATGTGCCCGCCGCCGCCTACCCACCCCCAGGAGAAAGCGATCGGCTTCTTCCTACAATCGGAGAGCTGCTGCTTTAACTGGTCCCACGAAAGCGCAACGCCGGAGGTTTTACTGAATGTGAACCCGTATTTATCGAACTCCGGCCAGCCGCCGCAGGCGCAGCCTACGCAATTGCCGGCGGTATCATAAGTTGGGGCGGCCGGATAGGGACAAAGGGCAAGGTTGCAGCAGTCGGAGCGGTAAAAACGGTTATTGGCCTGCGCACACTGGGAAACGCTATGGCCGAGATAATCCATAACCATCTGGCCGCTGGCCGCCCAACACCAGTTTGCGGTCTCCTGGGGATGGCGCGTTACCGGCAGGGATCCGGTTAAGCCCGGGGTGCAGCAGCCCGTCAGGTTTATTAATGAAACAAAGGCTGTTAAAAATAACGATAACGGCTTTAGTGTGTTTTTAATCTTTTCGAACATGGCAACTTTAAAGTCCGCTATTTCTCTTTGGTCGTCCAGAAGCCTTCAAAGATGTAGCCTGCTTTAAACCCCAATGCCGGCCTGAGCGTCCCGGCCCCGCTGCCCACATTGTCTAAATCGATATCGGTAAACCGGTAGTAGATATCAAAAGTCAGGCCCGTCGGAGTATCAGTATTTTCCTCGGTCGCGTAAAGAATCCCGGCGGAAATAACCGGGACCGCATAAAGTGTTGTATCAGACATACCCAGGTCGGCAACAGCCGAGGCGGTAAAGCGCAAAGGCTTTCCCTGAACTTTCGGGGCTATGTATTCCATCCCGAGCAGGAGGTCCCAAAGATAAAAAGTATTCCGACCGGTGCCGGGGCTGTCCACCTTTATGCTCTGGAACTGCAGCCCGCCGGTCTTGGAAAACTTTTCATGACCTACCGCCCGGAAGCCGAAGCCCCAGGGCTTAACGTTTATAGTGTCGCCGCTCCCGGATAAATGCAGGTCCTGCCCCACAGGCAGGATAAAATAATACTCGTTGGCGGAAATCCATTTATACACAGGCTTAGCCACGGCAGCCTGCGAACTGGCAACGCCGGCGGACAGCAGTAATAAAAATGACAATGCGAGTTTTTTTCCCATACCCTCCCCCCAGGTGTGCTATTTTAAAGTGAAGACTATTTTTATTTTGCCGCCGGCAGCGGCCGCCCGGTACGGCCTGGTGCCGGAATTGATAAGTTCGGCGAAGGCTTTTGCCGAGGTGGCAGCGGTCTGGCCGGCTTTAAGCGGAAGCATTATATTCCAGCCGGCGACGTGGTCGGTTGTGCCATCGGGGCGCATATAACGAAAAATCGAAAGCCATATCCCCAGGCAGCCGTTTATGCTGGCATCGTTCCGGCTGGTGGCTATGCCGGAGATCTCCGCGCGGCCGGGGATGCCGCCGACTGTTACTTTAGCGGCGGTTACTTTAATCTTTTGGGTTTTGTCGTATGAAGCAGCGTCCAAGGTGGCGCCTTTCGCGAGCTCCACTTCTGGATTATATACGGACCCTTTCTTTTTTTTCATTTCCCCCCCTCGCTTTGCCTTATTGTTTTTGTATCGCAATTTGGGCCGTTTGCAATTCAAGGCATTTCTCTTCGCCGCCCAGCTTGGCCGTCAGCATCCAGTCGTAAAGCCCTTTTTCGATGGACACTATCATTGGCCTCCCGTCTACGGTTTTCTGTTTGTTTAATTCTTTAACAGCTTTTTCAAAAATCTGTTTCCGTTTGCCTTTATGTCCATGCCACCCGGCCGCCGGCAGGGAAAGTTCTTTTATAAGGTCTGTCAAGGTTTTATTGTATTCTTCGCCGTTCAACCCGATAAGTATTGGTTCAATGAAAAGCCTTATTAAGAACGCCAGCTCGCCGTGGATATGCGCTATTTCCTTGGGCCGGCTTACGGCGTGGCGATCTAAAAGCTGGACGCTGAGTGGTGTTGAGAATTTAACCTTAAGGACAGTTTCCGGTTGACCGCGCTTCTTCCCCTCGGCCAAATCAACACTATCCAGTAAGCTGAATCCGTAGCCGGATATGTTTTTTAAATTCAGTCCCGTCAGGTCCAGATAGTACGGCATTACTTTAAGGTCATAAACCATGCTTGTAAGCCGGTTTAAACCCTTGCCGCCGAACGTCTTCCAATCTAATGCCTTAGCCAACTCCCTGATTGAAACATAACAGAAACAGGTGACGGCGCCGGAATGGTATTTATTGCGTGGGCAGTCCTGGTCAACCCAAATGCTTTCTATCGCAGCTAAAACCTTTGCGTGTTCCGCTGTTAAAATACCGCGCTCTACATCACCTGGCTTAATCCGGCCGCGAGTTAACGGGATAATGGAAACTTCTTTATCAAGCGTTCTAAATTTCGCAAGAACACGGTCGGATTTTGCCTTGTTGGTGGAAAGTGTGAAAAATGAAGCGCTGATGAATGTGGCCCAGGGGATGATTTCTTTTCCGTATGGCACCGCCATTTTGCCCTGGTCTACATCCCCCTCTTCCTTAACCGGCCGGAAACTTGAGAAAAGCATTACTTGCGTGTCTTCAAAATAGGTTCTAATCTTTCCTTGCGGGGCTGGGAGATCTTGTTTCTTTTTCTCCCCCCCTATTTTATTTAATTGTTTTTTTAACAGGGTTGTCAGATATTTGGCCGGACTATGGATCTGCCGGGTCTGTATCTGGTATTTCAGTTCGCCGAATTCGCTGGCCACTACCGGTTCCCCCAATTCCCTTAAAGCCTTCTCCAGGAACGGTTTGCTTTTAGGATCCTTGGTTACCCCAAGTATTTCATCTATTAAATAAGAGGTCATTTTATGTCCTTCCGGATAGTTATCAACAAGGTTTTTGCGAAAAATCGTTAACGAATTCTAACCGTTATATTCTTACCGATTCTAGAGCCCTCATTCTCATAGAGGACCTTGTCACCGCCAGACCATAGCTTTGTCACCGCTAGACCATAGCTTTAAGGCGCTTTGTCACCGCTAGACCATACCTTTGGCCCTTGTTTTACAGCCTGGCCGGGCCTGTTGATAACTTTACGGCGGGGCGATCTTTTAGGCAGTTATGGATAGCAGTAGCGATGTCCGCTTCGGTCCCATATATAGTCAGGTCCAGTCCGGAAGCATGAACCCCCGCAACCAATGCCCGGATAATTTCTGTCCGCCGGATTTTAGCCTTTGTTTTAGCCCGGATATCCAAACAGAGACGATCTAAAAAGGCGACTTGGTCAGGAGGAATAATAACCGTCAATTTGTTCTCAATAGATGATCCGACCTGTGGCATAATAACGGCAACCCCAGATATAGGTGTAGTAGGTTTTCTTAATGTCGTATCAGTGAAAATGCTGTCTTTCTTTCCAAGTCTTGATTTTGTTTTCATGCTTTTTTCCCTTTCCTTGTGATCTCCCGGGCCAGCTGAAGATATGCTACAGCGCCCGATGAGCTGCGGTCATATTCAAAGATTGTTTTCCCGAAAGACGGCGCTTCAACCAGGCGGACATCAACCCCGACTTCAGTCTTGAAGACCTGGTCTTTATAATGGTTCCGGATGATCCCGATAATTTCTTCCGTTACTTTTCGCCGGTGGTCCACCTTTGTCAAAAGGATTCCGAGCAAGCGGCATTTATCACCGATTCCGGCATGGATTTTCTGGACCGCGGCCATAAGTCCGACCAACCCTTCCAGCGCCAGATATTCCGGCGGCGTCGGGATGATGAAAGCATCAGCGGCGACCATAGCATTAACCGATAGTAAGGACAAAGAGGGAGGGCAGTCTAAAATAATAAAATCATAGTCCCCCCTGATTGGCTCAATAGCAGCCTTCAATCGTCTTTCCCTGCCCGTTAGGTTTGCCAGTGTTAGGTCTGCCTCTGCCATATCTGGCGATCCTGTAACCAAGTCCAGTCCTTCGGCGCCGGTTTTACGGATGATCGGCTTTAGTGACTTCCCGGCCAGAACAGCGTCGGCAATTGATGGCGCGAAAGCGGCGCGTTCAATCCCCATTGATAAACTAGCGCTGGCCTGGCTGTCCAGGTCAATCAAAAGTGTCCTGGCCCCTTGAATGGTCAACGCGGCGGCCAAGTTGACGGCAGATGTTGTCTTCGCCGTCCCGCCTTTATTATTAATGATGGCTATAATCATGCTTTCATCCTTTCATGTCTTCACTCTTTCCGCTTTTCCGTCTTTACGGAAAAGAGGGTTTCTTTCTTTCACCCTAATTATATGACATAAAAAGAAACTTAACAATATTTCGTCGGGGGACCCCAAGGGGGAATTAAAACCGTTTCCTAAATTCCGCACAGGCATCTTCCGGCGAGACGTTTAAGTAAATTTCCGTGGTCGAAAGATGGTCGTGGCCCAAAAACATTTGGAGGTAGCGGGTGCTTAGTCCTTTTTTAACGCAGGCGGCCGCGAAGGTGTGGCGAAGCACATGAGGGGAAACCTTTTGGGTGATGCCGGCACGGTTTGAAACGCGGCGGACGATCTTCTGGATGCCGCGGGCGGTATAGCCGAAGGTGTCGTTAAGGGAAAAATAATTAGACAGGACGGTAAAGGCTCTTTCAGTGAGCGGCACGATGCGGCGTTTTGTTTTCTTGCCGAACGGGCCGCCCTTGCCGTAGACCAGGAGCCGGCGGTCCTGCCAGAGAACGTTCTCTTTGGTCAGGCCGGCCAGCTCCGCGACGCGCAGGCCGGTATCGAGCAGCGTTGAGATAACAACTTTCTCG
>JAUSCK010000160.1 GCA_030651035.1 Elusimicrobiota bacterium | reverse complement strand
CAGACGGCCATCTTGGCGTCCTTCTCGGTGGTGAGGTGTTTGGTGAGCTCCCTTATAAGGTCAAGTCTGTTCATCGTCCTTTTCCCCCTCATCTGTTATATCTTTCTCTTCCCCGCCCTCTCCGGGACCGCCCCGCGGCATCCCGCCGCCCAGCATCTGGCCTATGATGTCGTTGGGCTTAAGGTTTTTCAGGTCGTGCTTGAACTTCACCACCTCGTCTTCAGTAATGGGCTTGCTGAGCACCTGGGTTTTGCTGAATACTTTCTCGCTTATTAAAATAGGGCAGCCGAAGCGCACCGCCAGCGCCACCGCATCCGACGGGCGCGAGTCGACAAGGCGCGGGTTGGCGCCGCCGGGCTCCGTCAGGTGCAGCTGCGAATAGTAGGTGTTCTCCACTATATCGGTTATGGTCACCTTGCGAAGCGTGAGCCCCAGCGTCTTGATAACCGAGAATATCAGGTCGTGCGTCATGGGGCGCGGCGAAGGGTAACCGGAAAGCCTTATGGCTATCGCCTGAGCCTCCATCGGGCCTATCCAGATGGGCAGTATGCGGGTGCCTTCCGTCTCGTCCAGGAATATTATGGACTCGGTCAGGCTGGTGGCTATGGAGTAAATGCGCACTTCGACTTCTTCGCCGGGGTCTTTTTTATTTATCATTTGGTTTCCCCTCCGGGCCGCCGGCGCCGCGGTGCTTGAAAGAGAGCTCCGAACCTTTGAGTATGCGGCGTATATTGGTTATGTGAGTGTAAAAAATAAGCGCGCACACTGTAAGCGCCAGCAGGGTGAAGGGGCGCTGGTGCGCGTCCGCCAGGAACAGGCACAGTATCGGCAGCGCCACCGCGGCCGATATCGAGCCTACGGAGATGTGGCCGGTGAGCGCTACGGCTAGGCCAAAAACCACAAAAGCCCCCGCGGTGGGGATCGGCAGCAGGGCCATGAAAACGCCGGCCGCGGTGGCCACGCCTTTGCCGCCGCGGAAACTGAGAAAGACGGTCCAGATATGGCCGGCTATGGCCAGCGCGCCGGCGGTCACCGGTATCCACCAGTGGCCCTTGCTGAATTCGGCGGAACCTTCGGCGTAAAAAAAGTGCATGGCTATCATAGCCGGGGCGAAGCCTTTAAGGAAGTCCACCGTGAAGGTCAGTATGCCGGGCAATTTCCCCAGCGTGCGGTAAACGTTCGCGGTGCCCGGGTTTCCGGAGCCGTGCTGGCGGATGTCTATGCCCTTAAACCTGCCTATTATATACCCCGTAGGTATGCCGCCCAGCAGGTAGCTCGCTGTAAAAAGCAGGCCGATTTTAATGTTGGTCATTATTTAGATTATATAAAAAAGAAGGCGGCTGGGCAGCCAGCCGCTGCTCACTGGTTACTGGCCACCTTCTTCTTCAGCCGGGCGTAGTTTTCGGGGGTGGCTTTAAATTTGAGCGTCGCCCCCCTGGGGCCGTAGGCGGCTTTCTCGACCAGGCAGGCCGAGTAAACTTCCGCTATCAGCCCTTTTGCGCCGGCCGGTATGGTAAGCTCGTACTCCCCCCAGCGCCGGGTCAGGGCGCGCTCGCTGGCGGCCAGCAGGCTTTCAATGCCGGCCCCGGTAAGCGCTGAAACCAGCACGGGGCGCAGGCTCTCAGGGGCCCAGGCCGAGACCAGCGGGTCCTTCACGGCGTCGGTCTTGTTAAAGACGTTGATCACGGGGATGCCTTTTACCCCCAGCTCCTCAAGAGTCGCTTTGACGGCGTCGTGCTGCTGCTTCGCCTCGGGCGAGGAAAGGTCGTGCACGTGCAGTATCAGGTCGCTGTAAAGTATTTCCTCGAGCGTGGCCCGGAAGGCGGCTATAAGGTCGTGCGGCAGCTTCTGTATAAAGCCCACCGTATCGGTGAAAAGCGCCCAGCCGCCGGCCGGCAGGCGCACGCGCTTGGTGGTGGGGTCAAGCGTCGCGAAAAGCTTGTCGTCGGCGTAGATGCCGGCGCGGTTGCCGGTAAGGTAATTCAGCAGCGTGGATTTGCCCGCGTTGGTGTAGCCCACGATGGAAACCTGCGGCATGGGCACGGAGTCGCGCCTGCCGCGCTGAGTGTGGCGCTCGCGCTTTATGCCCTCTATCTCTTCCTGCAGCTCCGCGATCTTTACGCGCAGGGTGCGGCGGTCGTAGTCTATTTTCTTTTCCCCTGCGCCCTTGCCGCCTATCACGCCGCGCTGCTGGTCCATGCCGCCGCCCTTGCCGGCCAGCCGCGACTGGGAATAGTTGAAGCGGGCCAGCCTGGCCTGCAGCTTGCCCTCCCGCGTGCGCGCCCGCAGGGCGAAAATATCTATTATAAGGCGGGGGCGGTCCGCCACTATGACGCCGAGGGCGTGTTCGAGATTGCGCTGCTGGGCGGGGCCGAGCTCCTCGTCGAAGATCACCGCGCCCGCGCCCGTTTCCTTTATGAGGGTTTTAAATTCCTCCACCTTGCCGGAGCCGATAAGGGTGGCCGGGTTCCAGGCCTGCAGGCGCACGCTTATTTTTTGCACCGGCTCCAGGCCGGCGGTTTCGGCCAGGCGCCACAGCTCGTCAAGCGAGGCGGTTCCGGCCGCGCCCGGGCGCTTCCTTTTAAGCTCGGCGGCTACCAGTATCACTTTCATGCGTTGATTATCTTTTCGGCCAGGGCCGGGGGGTCGTAGTCTTCAAAACTCTTAAGCTCAAGCAGGACGGCGTTGCGGTAGCGGCCGAACCAGGTGTTCTGCCTCTTGGCGTAGGCCATCGAGGCGGCCGTTATGACCCGCACCGCCTCCGGTTTTGTAAGGCGGCCCGCAAGGTAGTCCATCATCTGCGGGTAGCCCAGCGTCTTAAGGCCGGGGCAGTCCTCGGCGTAGCCTTTCCCCAGCAGCTCCCTTGTCTCCTGCGCCCATTCTTCAAAGCGGGCGACGGTGCGGCTTTTTACGCGCTCCGTAAGCAGGTCTTTCTGCCACTTTATGAATATGAATTTTCCCTCGTGCGCGGGCAGGGCGTCGAAGAACCTGCCTGACCAGATCTGGGAGACCGGCCTGCCGGCCAGGCGGGTTATTTCTATCGCGCGCATCACGCGCTGCAAGTTGCCCGGCGGAATGCGCGACGCCGCTACGGGGTCTATGGAGGCCAGCTCGGCGTGCAGGGCTTCCTTCCCGGACGCCGCGGCCAGCGCGGAAAGTTTTTCCCGCATGCAGGGATCCGCCGGCGGCAGCTCGTCCAGGCCGTTCCAGAAGGCCTGTATATACATGCCGGTCCCGCCGGCCAATATGGGCACCTTGCCGCGGGCCGTCAATTCCGGGATAAGATTTTTGGCCTCTTTTACAAAGGTGCCGGCGTCGTAAGTGGCGCGGGGGTCAAGCGTGTCGACCAGGTGGTAGGGCACGCCTTCCACCAGGTAGGCCCGGCCGGCCGGCGTCTCCGTCCAGGTCCCGCGCGGCTTGGCCGTGCCCGCTTCGAGGAATTTGTAGGTCTGCTTTGAATCGGCGGAGATTATCTCCCCTCCGAGGCGGCGGGCCAGCTCAAGGGCGATCTCCGTCTTGCCGGAGGCGTTCGCCCCCATCAGGGTAATTGGTTTAAGTGTTTGAAGGGACATTAACTGGGATCAAAGAGATTAAACATGGATAGACAGGATATACAGGATTTTATTTCTCGTTCTTATCCTGTCAATCCTGTTCATCCATGTGAATCGTCCTTAAAAGATCCGGCTACTTTTTTTTGAACAGCGAATCGTCTTTCTGCGGCTTGTTGCACAGGCCGTGGGCCCGGCAGGTCTCAACGCAGACTTCAGGCAGCTTCAGCGCATGGCGCGTGTCGCAATCGGAATAGTCCTCCGCCATCTCGTTTATGCGCTTCTTATCATCGTGGCTGATGTGGGAGAAAGAAATGCCGTTCATGAAGACGCCGCCCTTGTCCTTGACCCAGGAGATCTTGCCGGTAACCGGCATCTCTTTTACGCCGTTGAGCTTCAATATTATATTGAGCTCTTTGGTGTGCGGCGGGGCCATGAAAGTTATCAGGCGCATGCCGCCGGCGGACAGGTCAGCGAGGATGGCCGGCTGGGGCACGGACTGGCCGTGGGTATTAGTGGTATAGAATTCTATCTCTACCGGTTCCAGTATGCCGTGCAGTATGGGCAGGCGAACGTGCTCGCGTCTTTCCTGAACGACTTTGCTGTGTTTTTTCATAAGAGCCCCTTTCCGCTTAAAGTATTTTTCTCGGCACCGGTCACCAGAACTTCGGCGATCTTTCCGGGCGCCCCGCCGGCCTTCACCCTCACGGCGAAATTCCCGGAGGCGCGGCCATAAGTTTCGGTCTCAAAAAGAACTTCCTCTATTTTACCAATTCTTTCGTTTAAAACAAGCCGGGAATTCTTTTTGACCGCGGCCAGCAGCTTTTCAAGCCTGGCCTGTACGGCGGCTTCGCTTACCGTGGCGGCCATCTCGGGCCGGTCCGTGCGCGGCGAATACTTGAAGCAGTAGGCCATCGTGAACCGCCCTTCCTCCACCAGCGACAGGGTGTCCAGGAAATCCTCTTCGGTTTCGCCGGGGTAGCCTACTATGAAATCGGTGGAGACGGCCAGGTCCGGCACGGCCGCGCGCAGGCGCTCCAGCAGGGCCAGGTACTGGCCGCGGGTGTAGCCCCGGCGCATCAGCTTCAGTATCCGGTCCGAGCCTGACTGCACCGGCAGATGCATATAGCGCGCCAGCTTCTTTTCCCGCGCGAGCAGGGCGGTAAAATCATCCTCAAAAAAGAGCGGGTGCGGGCTCATGAAGCGGAGCCGCTTAAGGCCCGGCAGGGCCAGGACCTTGCTTAAGAGTTCGGAGAACGTGGTCTTGCCGCCGCGCCAGGAATTCACGGTCTGGCCCAGCAGCACTATCTCTTTGGCTCCGGCTTTGATTTTTGAAGCGGCGTCTTCCAGGATCGCGTCGGCCGACAGGAACACAGCCGGGCCCCGCACCGCGGGCACTATACAGTAGGAACATTTAAGCGAGCAGCCCCGCATTATGGTGACGTAGGCGGTCTGGGGCGAGCGGAAGAGGTTCTGGTGCGCGGTTTCGCTTTCAGGAGATGGCCCGAGCTGGGCGATAAGGGAGTCCTCGAAACTTTCAATGGCCTTAGCTCCCACCACCTCGTCCACGAACGGGAAGCGGTTCTTGAGATACTTCCCCCCCAGCTTCTGGGCGGCGCAGCCCACTATAAATAGTTTCCCATCAGGCCGTGCCAGCTTCCACTTGCGCAGGCGCCCTATCTGCGAGATGGCCTTGTCCTCGGCGCGCTGCCGCACGGTGCAGGTGTTCACCACCACGGCGTCCGCTTTCTTCAGGTCGTCAGTAAGCTCATACCCGCGCCGCCTAAACGCCGCGCCAATATCCTCCGAGTCCGCCTCGTTCATTTGGCATCCAAACGTGATAATATGAACTTTCTTCACAAAGATATTTTACCTTTTAACGAAGAGCACTCACATGGATGAACAGGATATACAGGATAAACAATAAAAGTTTCAAATCCTGTATATCCTGTATATCCATGTTTATTCCCTTCTGTGTTTATTCCCTTCTGTTTCTTGTAAAACGCTTGTATTCCAGTTTCGGATTACCAAAATTGATAAGCAACCCAACTTCAAGTCCTGTGGCGTTTAAATAATTTATGATTTGCGCCTGGTGTTCCGGAGCGATGGCTTTGGCGGCCTTCAGTTCAACAATCACCTTGCCCTCAACAAAAATATCAGCGCAAAAGTCTCCTACGCATTCCCCTCTGAATGTTACCTTGATAGGGTGTTGGGCTATAGCTGACAACCCCTTATGTCGCAGCGCAGACAATAATGCCTTCTCATAGACGGATTCAAGAAACCCAGCCCCTAACTCATTGGCTACCTCAAATGCGCATCCAATCACGCTTTCCGTGATCCCTGCATGCTTCAATCCGATATCCTGTCCATCCTGTATATCCATATTCTATTCCCCTCTGTCTTAATATTTTACTCACATGGATGGACAGGATATACAGGATAAAGATTAAAAAATATGAAATCCTGTGTTATCCTGTATATCCATGTTAAATTCCCCTATCTTACGCTACGGAATATTCTTTTTGGCGTTCCTTTGTCCCAAGCTTTTTAATCGTCGCAGATCCGGACAACGACTTCATCTGGATAATAGCCATAGTGTTCAACTGCTGCAACCTTTGACCTTGCGCCAGTCCCTGCCTAATAAGCACTGAATTAATGCTCTCAAGATTTGAAAGAACCACCAGTTGCTCAATAGCTGCATAATCGCGGATATTTCCTGTCACACCCGGATGGGTTTCACGCCAGTGGCCGGCAGTTTCGCCGAACAGTGCCATATTTAGGATATCCGCTTCCGAGGCATATACTTCATTAATCTGGGATTTTGACAGTTCTATCGGAACCAGCGGCCCATATTGCCTGACCGGGAAATAATGCCTATAGCCCCAGTGGTCTCTATCCACTTTGACGGGGAAAGCGTGAAAGAATTAGTGCCGGCTTGATACATAAAGGAGTCGAATTCGGCCCCTTTGAACCCCGGGTTATGAAGCTTCTCCCATAAACCCAAAAACTCTATTGTGTTCTTTGAGCGCAGCCAATTTTTAACCAGGTCTTTTGGCTCTTTCGGATTTTTATACCGCGCTATATCCGTAAGTGATATGAAATCTTCGTCCTCTTTTGAAAAGAATATAATCTCCCGCCCCTGAACTATAATGCTTTTCTTATTCATAATTCCCCTTTTGCCATACAAATATCATAGCAGACGACCCCGACAAGGGCATGTCGGGGTGGGCGTGTAGTGAATTGCCTATTTTTAACCCCTTTTCCGATGAGCGCAATGCTTCAAGTCTTTATCCTGTCCATCCTGTCCATCCATGTTAAATTTCCCCCTGCCTTAACACGCAGCTCGGGCCGGTGTTCAGGAACATTAAAATTTCGGATATAAAAATTATAAATGCAGAATTTTTTGCGCCATTTAATTATTATTTTCTTGAGGAAAAAAACAAATGCAGAAATCGGAAAATTCAAAATCTGCCGTCTCTTTGCGCGGGGGCAACCCCCGGGTCTGTATCATTACTTTTGGATGACCTTTTAGATCAATTAGATAGGCCCCTCTTTCCGTTCCTTAAATCTCTCTATCCCCTGCCCTGATCCTGGTCCCGTTCCCTTTCCCTGCCCCGGCCGCAGGGTGGCCGCTTGCCGGCCACTATGCGGCCTCCCCTGTCGTCTTTGGAAGCGGTAGGCCGATCTTATCCGCGAGATGTCGTCGCAGGCGTGGCCACGCAGCGCGGCCCCGCACTGCTCCTTGCCGCTAGGAAGTGGGTTCGCAGGCTGCCGGCACGCGGCGCGCCGTCAGTTCTGCTCCGAAGGTAGGCTGCATCTTATAAAAACCTCCTATGCGCGGCCAGCCGGCCCAATAAACGTGGGCCTTGGCCGGGCCGCTCCCGGCCTGCCGGGCAGGCCGTACATCCCCGCATTTATTTTTTTCTTTTTCGGGGATTATGGCCACCAGTTAAGGAATTACCTTATCGCAGTTTCCCCTCTGTGGTGGAAATAATCCAGGTTAGGTCAGTCTTTGGATTTCTCTTTCGTAGTCCAGAAGCCTTCAAAGATATATCCGACCTTAAATCCGAGTGCGGGTTTCAGTGTTCCTGCTTTCCCCCCGCCCACGTTGTCCAGGTCAATGTCGGTAAGGCGATAGTAAAGATCAAAGGTGAAGCCCGTGGGCGTGGCAGCAAACTCGTCTGTCGTGTAGAGCAGGCCGGCGGTCAGCATAGGGGCCATATAGAGTGTCGAATCTGACATGCCGAACTCGCCTAAGCCTGAGGCGGTAAACCTCAAAGGCTTCCCTTGAACCTTGGGGCTCGTATACTGCATTCCAGCCAGGATCTCCCAAAGATAAAACGTGTCCTTGCCGGTGCTGGGGTTGTCTACCTTTATGCTTTGGACTTGCAATCCACCAGTCTTGGAGAAAGTCTCGTGACCGACCGCCCTGAAACCGAAGCCCCAGGGTTTAACGCTCTCGGTTCCATTCCCAGCAATATGCAAGTTTTGTGCCGTAGGCAGAATGAAGTAGTACTCATTCGCCGAAATCCACGTATAAACCGGCTTGCTTTCCGCTGCCACCACAAAAGATGCTAGTCCGGAACTCAATAAGGTGACAAGAACTATCAATGTGTGGTTTTTCATTATTTTCTCTCTTATACGCTACGGGCCTACTTCTTTGTGAAGACTATAGTCATGGTCGCTTTACTCTTGTTCCCAGCAGCCTTGGCTTTGTACGGGCGTGTCCCGGCATTGATATAGGCGGCGAACGCCTTGGCGGTCTCCAGAGGCGCTTGTTTGGGCTTTAAGGCCAGCGGTATATTCCAGCCGGCAACATGGTCGGTTGTGCCATCCGGACGTTTATAGCGGAATATGGAAAGCCATAAATCTATAGTGCCATCTATACCCGCTTCCAGCTTGCCAGTTGCAAGCTCTGAAATCACAACGATCCCAGTTTTTCCCCCCACCGTTACTTTTCCGGCGGTCACAGAAATCTTTTGGGTCTTGTCGTAAGATGCGGCAGTTAAATTGGCCCCCTTCGCAAGTTCCACTTCCGGATCGTAGCCACCAGTACTTTTCTTTTTCATAAATCTCCTTTTCCCCCAAGACTAAACCCTTGTACAATACCGGCAGTTCCCATGCCCGCGATGCCCAATTCTGCCAATTCACAAAGGAATATTAACACATAATCATAACGTCTTCAGCGTCCCTACCCCACGTTAGGGAAGGATAGTGGCTTTAAGGATTAATTCTGGGCGCTGAATATAGGCTAGCACAGGGAATTTCACCATATCGCCAAGGCAGTCAGGAACACTGCCAGTATGAATTTGTAAGACGGGAAAGTTCCTAACGTGATATCCGTGTTGGGTGTTGCGTACCTCTCGGAGAAAGGAGGTGATGTAGTCGTTCTCAGGTATGTCTTTCGCTGCGACTCTAACTTTTCCTGGTAATCGTCTTCCCGGCACAAAGACTCCATCGAGGAGTTTGTTGTATAGTTCATCCACGGCTGTATGGTTCCAATTCCTCAATAAGTTGCCAAATGGGGCAGGAAACTTGGCTAGCTCTGGGCCGAAACTGTTCAAGATGACATCTTTTTTACAGAGGTGTTTAAAAATATCAGGTTCCTTTAGCTTTGTGGTAGGAGAGTCATAAAGGAGCTGCGCTAGTGAATCAAGATTCCGAAAGGCCATGATTTTCCGAAGATACTGGTTTAGGTACTCGGTCTGTGCCATGGTCCCATCGATGAATAGCCGGCTTGTGGTCGTATATGTGAGATGCCACCTACGTGGATCAAGAACACCGGTGGTATCAGCAAAATTCGTTGGATCAAGCAACTCCTTATGAAGAATTGCTAATCGATCAACGAAATGTCTCAACAGATCGCCGACGTTGTCTGGAGAAAAGGTCCATTTTTTAAAAGTCTCTTTTTCGGAAAGTTTCTTATTTTCCGAAAAAATATTGGAACCGAGTATGTCTTGCAGCCTAGGAGGGAACGGGACAGTGTATTCTCTAGGTTTTTTTAGTACGAAGATGTAGGTGCCGCCAATCTGATCAAATGCGGTCCCCAAGATAGTGGGTGTAAATAGTGACAGACAAAAATCAATTTCCTTTGAAATTCCAAGCGAGGAAGTTGGCTGAAGTTTCTCAAGGGTTTGAAAACCTCCAAACTTATTGACTGGTATCCCCATTATGTCTGGCATATCTTTGGCAGCATGAAGGATTCTCATTACTGCTAGACGAGAATCAACCAGTTCTGATTTGTAGATGAACCACACATCTGCAATTTCGCCAAATTCATCCAGGTGTGGTGCTATGATAGAGGTAACGTCGGGAATCTGCGAGGGATGTGCATGGAAAAACGGTAGTTGTAATTTGTTTAATCTAAATCCGAGATCACTGTCTCGTGGGAACTTCGAGGCAAAATTATTATTTAGATCTATCAAATCGAGCGGGTTGTGAAAGGGCCGTTTCGAGAGAAGAAATTGGAGTTCAGCTAATTCTACCTTCTGCGGCTTCCCTGAACGTACAATGCGAAGTGCTTTATAGAAGGGTTCGTCAACAAGCGAGCCTGAGATACGAATTTCATCGCCCACCCTAACTGTAGCGTATCCTGCGCCATCTCTCAGAAATCTTAAGGCATTATCGAGTTTAGTCGGATCAAGATGCCGTATTATAACCATAAAGTTGCCTATGTTTAGATCACAAATTATTTCCCCCCATCGGCATTGCGGGTATGTCTGTCCCCGTTCACCCTCGCGCACCCCTCTACCATCCATTCCCCTTCTTTACTTCCTTTCCGTAGTATCTATAGCAAAGCCAATTGGTTTTTTAGGCACATCAGGATTCTTCCTGGGAACCTTCATTAACAAGATGCTTATCTGGGTGACATGCTGAATTAATTCAACAGGCTCACCTTTATCTGTTGTCCCATGAAAAGAAATCAAAGATGGGTTCCAATATCCTATGGATTCAAGGTGAAAAGTGAAAGTTTGCCCAAAATTAACCAAGCGAAGACCGACCTCATACTGGGGCTCCAGTTCCTTGTCAAAGTCTCCGATCCATTTAGTTAGGCGTGAATAAAACTCACTCGCAAAATCTGGATTTATTGGCGGAGCAATAGTTGCCCAATTGAGCAAACGACTAGAATCATAATCTTTTATGTGGGCAATTCCTTTTACTAAAGGACTTTCTTTATCTTCTTCCATATCACACCTCTTAACCAATAAAACTGTCCTATGCTCTTTTCAGTTATCCTCTATCTTAAACGTCTTTAACTAAAACAATTAGTCTCTTTACAGAGAGCTATAAATAGTAGGTAAACATAATAGGCACTTACAATCCACTCTGCCTCTCTTTATATCTTGCAATCATTTTCCGTGCACCATTTTCCATGCGTTTCTGATAATCATCTCGACAAAGTATATATAACCAAGATGGGTTTACAGGACTTGTGCAACGGCGCGCATAAATTCCATCCTGAAGTATCCTTGAGTTCCCCGTCAAGCTTTCACGGGGAAGTTCACCGGAGATTCCTTTGTCCCATATTTCCTCCGAATACTCAAGTAGCCGTTCTCCATCTTTGTTCGACTTTAATTGCCGACTTCTTTCGCGCAGCCCCCACAGAAACGCAGGTGCAAATGGCGCTAAGACTGAAGCAACAAACATCTCCATCTTCAAATCGATAGCCAGGCTGATAATTATAGCGACTAAACTAATTATAAGCATTGCATTAGTCAATATGCTGATATAATCTTTTCGCAAGTTTGAATCCCACCAGCAATTGGTTCGTTGGCATATCAATCGTGCGTACTCAACAGGAATACCTTCTAGGCCAGAGGGATACCACCCGATTAAGCCTGACACATCTTTTATATCGTATTTATTCGCATAGCAAGTTATTGTTTCCTCATTTGGGCGTCTGCCACTAATAGGAGTATTCCATGTCAAAGACAACACTTCACAATCAAATAATTCCTGTATTTTTGCGGCAGTTAGCTTCCAACCTGTTTGCAATGGTTCAAAAGATATCTCATTAATTAATGGTATAGCGAATCCGCATAATGCGGACCATACTGCCAAAGTTGGATTAAGCCACATAATTAACGGCCAAACGAGAGCATTAATTATCGGTATGGCTGCCTGGAGGAATTGGACTTTGCCAACTCGACCGTAAAGAATCTTCCGTGCCGCTAATAGTCTTAATTGGGATTCTGAATTCTGAGCGGCAGCAATATTATTAGATCCAGGAGTATCTTCATCTGTAGTTGTCATAAATATTTCCAGGCTCGATTAGTAATAATAATTTGGAAATCTACTGCCCAACATTCTTTTCCATTCATCAAATGCAAGGGCAAGATTTCCTTCCTTTGAAGCAGTAAATGCATTAACGGCCTGAGTATGGCCTCTATTGAGCTTTGATAAAGCCTCTACACGGTCCATTGCTGTCCCACAAGCGGGAATCAATCCTGAAATTCCCATTGGGTCATCGATATCTGGCAAATTATTACGAAGCACCTGACTTAAAAATGAAAAAATATCAATATGGTAGTAAATATTCTTTTTAGCTAAAGCCTCTGCTCTGGCGTATGAAGTAACTGCTAACTCTAGATAAAAAGATGTAATTGGGACTTTGTTTTCGAATTTCCAAGCTTTTACAAAACGAACTAGTGGCCGCACTTTATTTTCAAGTTGATCATCCCAATACCTCACAAATTCCTTATGTGCTTCCGGGCTGGATTTCATCCAGCCCCCATTCGTATTAGGGATGTCGTATACTACCCCCCATTTTCCAGTATTAATATTATCCGCGGGCACCACTTCAGTAATTTCCTCACCATTTGCAAAGAAAAGTTTTATTGCCGGCGCCACAACTTTTACCCTAGTGTCCCAAAAAGTATCAGCTAATGCTTGAGCTATTTCAGTTAGACTCTTTTCTGAATCCTGTTTTAGGCTTGAGACTGGGATTTCAGCAAAATAGTCCACATCACTAAATGCAGATACGCTTGTCCCGTTGCCAAAAGAGCCTGTTCGAAAAAGTCGTTTCATTCCGAACTTGGTTTGCAAGCATGTTTCTATTGACGAGCGATGGTCTTTTGCAGCTTCAGTTTCAGTAGCAGACGGAGTAAGCTTTGTAAGAAATTCTGAAAACCCTTGGTCAATAGTTCTAGGCATATTTAAACACCCTGGTGTTTCACAATTGCAATACTTGATAGTAGGTGCGGTGAATTATTACTTAAATTAATTTAAGACTTTGGGAAATAACCATTAAAAACTAAATCCCATTGTCTACATGCTTCTGGAAGTAGTCCACTATTTTCTTCGATTATTGCTCGCACGGCATGTGCAAAAGAAGTATCAGCTGCTTCACTAACTTTTATTCGCTTCGCCTCAGTATTAGCAGCATTAATTAATCCAGATATTCCAAGTGGATCTTGAAGTGCTCTCCCCTCTCGTTCGAGAATAAGTTTTAATGCACTATACATACAGCTCGAGTAACTTTTAACTCCCTCACATGTTTTTTCACTCGCCAATAATAACTCAACGTGGAAAGAATTCAATGGGGTAGAGGGTGAACGACAAATGCGCCAATACTTGAGAACTTTTGCGATGTTCTTAAGTTTGCCTCCGCTTCTTATGTCTGCATCATTTATGAATTTATTGTGAGATTGGGGGCTAGTCTCCATCCACCCCCCTTGGCTATCTGGAATATAATAAACAGGATAATTATTGTATTGTGCGGAAGGACCTTTATACATAGCAGGAACAACATCAACAGGATATTTTCCATCAGCAAAATCAATCACTACAGCCTGTCCGTCTCTTCCTACGTCAGTATGTGTATATCGGTCAGCAAGCAGAGCCTTTATTTCATTTAATACTGTTGTGGATGTTTTCTTTAGCGCTCACTGAAACCAAACCATCTTTTTGCACTGAAACCAAACCGCCCCCCATACAGGGCTGATTAGCACCACATTTTCGCAAAGATACTCTGTTACCCTATGGCATAGGAGCCCCTATGCCCATCCCAAAGAAACGTTGTAAATTCTGTCACGCCTGGTTTACGCCAGATGCGCGTACCGCGCATCAGGTTTGTTGCGACAAACCTGAATGCCGCAGGCAGCGCAAAAAGGCTGCGAATATAAACTGGCGGCTTAAGAATCCGGCCTACGAGAAGACCCGTGCCGGCAAGAAGCGTGCCTGGGCGCAGAGCTGCGGCTACTGGCCCAGCTACCGCCTAACGCACACCGACTACACAGCCAGAGACAATAAAAGGCGGTGTAAATCCTATAAGGCGCAGAAGATTTCCGCAAACCAAGACGCGAGGCGTGAAATTGCCGTCGAGCGGCTGGCGAGTACCCGTGAAGTTGTCGCAAATCCTTCCGCAAACCAAGACGCGATAGCCCGACGGGTGGACATCATCGCCGAGTATCTTTCTTTGTGCGCGCCTTCCGCAAACGCAAACGGTACAGACCTCGGCCAGGCAGGCGGGCCATAATGTATGAAGGCTATGCAGACCAGAGAATTGAACCTGACGGATTTAGACGTGCGCTACGGGCGCCTGCGCGTGGCGGACCGGCGCCGTGAGGCGCAGTTGTTGGCCTCGCTAGCCGAGCAAGGCCAGCAGGACGCTATTTTAGTCGTGAGCGGCGAAGCTGGTTTTATCGTGGTGGACGGGCACAAGCGTGTGAGGGCGCTGCGGCGGCTGAGACGGGACACGGTGCTGGCGGCTATTTTGGAGCTGCCGGCAGGGGCGGCGCTGGCGGCGGCCTACCGTGCGGCGAGCCGGCAGGGGTACAGCGCCATAGAGGACGGCTGGCTTGTTTACGAGCTGCACCGTGTTTTCAAATGGGATTTGGCCAGTACCGCGGCGGGCTTGGGCCGCAGTAAAAGCTGGGCGAGCCGGCGGCTGGGGCTGGTGGAGGCCCTGCCGGACGCGGTGCTTGAAGGCGTGAGGCGCGGCGAGCTTGGGGCGTGGGTTGCGATGAAGCATTTGTTGCCGTTGGCGCGCGCCAACGGCGGGCTTTGCGAGCGGCTGGCAGTAAAAATAATAGCGGCGGGGCTGAGAAGCCGGGAAGTGGCGCTGGTCTGCGAGCATTTGAACAAGGGCAGAGCGAAAGCCTGCGAGCGCATCCTGGCGGACCCGGCGCTATTTCTTAAAGCGCTGGCGGCGGAAAAAGCTGCGCAGGATCCGTGTTTAAGCGAGGCGGAAGACCGGGCGTACAAGCAGTTGGAATTATTGGGGAATGTGGCGCTGGTGCTGGCGCGCGGCCTGCCGCAGGTGCTGGGTTACGATGCCGGGCCCGGCGTGTGCGGCAAATTATGGCCTGCCTGGGAGCGCAGCCGGCGGCGGTGGCGCATGCTGGAAGAGGCCGCGCAGGCGCTGAAGGCGGCTGGCAAAACCAAGGAGACCGGATATGATAAGCCAGGAATTGCGGATAGCGGTATTGACGCTGCACCGGCAGGGGCACGGCAGCCGTAAGATAGCCAAAGACCTTGAGATCGGGCGCACTTCGGTGCTGGAGATAATACGAAGCGGGGTTGCGGCTACGGTGCGGCGCGGCAAGGCGCACCGGCTGGAGCCGGTCATGGAAGAGCTGCGCGAGCTGCACCTGAGCTGCCGGGGCAATTTGGTGCGTGTGCGCGAAGAACTGGAAAGCCGGCATGGAATTACTGTGCCCTACACAACGCTGACGCGTTATTGCCGCCGGCACGGCATAGGCGAGGCCGAGAAGGTTCCTGCCGGGCGAATAATAACGGGTCCCGGCGAAGAAATGCAGCATGACACCTCGCCCTACACAATCGAGATAGGCGGGCGGCGGGTGAAGCGGCAATGCGCGAGCCTGGTGCTGGGGTACAGCCGGCGGCTGTTCATCCGTTTTTACGAGAAGTTCGACCGGTTCCACTGTAAGCTGTTTTTGACGGAGGCGTTTGTCGCCAACGGCGGGACGTGCCGGCAGTGCGTAATAGACAACAGCCATGTGGTGATAGCGTGCGGGACAGGCAGCAACGCGCAGGTATCGTCGGAGATGGAGGCGTTCGAGAAACGGTACGGGTTCCGGTTCCTGGCGCATGAGCTGGGCGATGCGGACCGGTCGGGGAAGGTGGAGCGGCCGTTCTGGTATATCGAGCGCAACTTTCTGGTGGGGCGGACATTCCGCGACGACGCGGATTTAAATGGTCAGGCACAGCGCTGGCTTGACGAGCGGGCCAATGTGCGGCATATCCGGGAGCTGGGCGCGGGCCCGCGGGAGCTGTTTGCTGCCGAGCGGCCGCAGTTAACCGGGCTGCCGCTGTATGTGCCGGAGGTTTACCAGATTCATCGGCGCGAGGTGGATGCCTACGGGTACGTGCATTTGCACGGGATGCGGTATTCGGCGCCGGCGGCGGCGCTGGGGCGTACGCTTACAGTACGCGAGAGCGGCGTAGAGGTGGTTCTGTTGGACGGGGGCGAGGAAGTGGCCCGGCACCGTAAGCTTACCAGTGCCGAGGGGCGCAGCCAGTCGACGCTGCCCGGGCATGAGCGCCGTGGGCGGCGGCCACGGGCGGTGCTGCCTGAGGAGCAGCGGCTTAAGGAACTGGGCGGGGTAATGCCGGATTATCTGGGCAAGCTTAAAACCGAGCGCGGGCCCCGGTATTTCTGGAGCGTGCGCAGACTTTACAGTATTCTGTGCCAGCACCGTACCGAGGATTTTCTGAGGGCGGTGGGGCGCGCCAGCGAGCATGGGCTTTATGATGTCAGGCGCATAGAGGGCATTCTGCTGGGTGACCTGGCGCGGCAGGAATACCTGCTGCCCATGGAGGCGCAAGAGTACGAGGGCAGCGCGGAGTACCAGAAAGGCGCGAGCGCGCCGGCGAGCGATTTGAGCCTGTACGGCCTGGACGCGGGCGCGATGGAGGAGGACCAAGATGATAGATGAGATTCATACCTGTCTGGAGGCGCTGAAGCTGCGCAAGATGCGCGAGATAGCCGAGGCGGAGTTGAGGACGGCGCAGGCAAAGAAAAGCAGTTACAGCGCCTTCCTGCTGGGGCTGCTGCGCCAGGAGCACGAGGATAAACGGAGGCGTGCGATAGAGAGCCGGATCAGGCAGGCCAGCCTGCCCGAGCGGTGGACGCTGGAGACCTATCCGTTCAACATACAGACCTGCGTCAGCAAGAAGCAGCATCAGGAGCTTGCCGAGCTGGATTTCCTCGCCCGCGGCGAGAATATAGTCTGGATGGGCGGCACGGGTGTGGGAAAGACGGGGCTGGCCTCGTCGATTTTACTGAAGGCGCTTTACGCCGGGCGTTCCGGGAAGCTAATAAAAGCGCAGGACCTCTTTGATGAGCTTTCAGCCAGCGTCGCCGACCGGACAACGCAGGCACTGCTTAAGCGGCTGGCGCATCTGGACGTGTTGCTGATAGACGAGCTTGGCTACGTCACCCCGCAGCCCGGGCAGATCAATCACTTCTTCCGCCTGGTGGAAAGCCGGTACGGGAAACGCCCGACGCTGATTACAACGAATTTAGGCTATAAAGAATGGCCGAAGTTCCTTGGCAATGGCCCCATGGCAGGCGCGCTGCTGCGCAGGCTGCTTCATGCGTGCCACACCATAACCTTTCCCAAAGGAGTGAACCTGAGCAAGCCCAAGTATGCTATGCCGGCTAACGAAGACACGTAAGCGAGGTGCCCCGAAGTGTAGGCCCGGCGGCCGGAGCGCACAATGCGCCCCGGCCGCCGGCTATTGCGGGCTGAAACTGTCACCGGACGCCGTTATCGAGCCATCCAACAGGCAAATCGTGCCTCAATATCTGGACTGGTTTAACTGAACATTAGCGGTTTGGATTCAGTGGGCGGCAAAGGTTTTCCAGGAACTACCCCACCGCATATCATCGCGGGATAAAACCAATAGAAGATCAGCATCGCTACCATATGCACTTGCCGAACCACGACTCATACTCCCAATTTGAGATACTTTTTTCCCGGCAAAAACGGTTTCCAACCGGCGTTTTACCGTTTTTATATGACTAGCATACTGCTCTGCTTGAGCTTGAGTAAAGTTAGTCCAGGATAATAAAGTGGAAAATCTTTCAGAGACACTCATTGTGAGACCTCATATCCAGGCATACTACTTTCGGGGGCATATTTTGCCCCGAGTTATAAGAAAAGCTATATAGATTTCCCGATAAGTTTCTTTAACTGATCAATAAACTCTTTTTTGGCTTTAGATGACAACGCCTTAAACTTTTCAATCAGCCATTCCACATTGAAAGAATCCAGCCTTGCCTCCACTTTCTTTGCAACCACTTGAACACGCTTTAAATCTGTGTCTGTAGCGATAGGCAAGGGGTTTTCTATCTGGCTATGGATTAGATTCGCCTCAGCAACAGGCATGGTTTCAATGGATTTAGTTTGGTTCTCTAGTGTCTTAAGCCACGTTGCGCTCGCCTCTTTCCTGTGCTTCGAAATGTCCTTCGTAAATCCGGCTATGGCTTCATCATAGGGCCATGGTAATTCTTCTTTGCCAAGTTCGGCTTCACAGTCTTTTCTCACTTCTTCGGTTGAAGACTCAAACGCACTCCACGTTAAATTCTCATCCGATAGGCGCTGGTAACATCTTTTATATAGGCGAAGCGCCTTGCGCATTAGTTGAAAATCCTCAAGGTCTTTAGGGATATTCTCGTACGCGGCTTCCAAGGCTTCCACCTCGCCGAGAACCCGATCCATATCAGCCTCGTTGTTAACTTTACTGTTCCAGATATCGTTGGCGCGTTTGCATATTTCTTTTTCAACTTTCTTAAGCATCTCAGCGAAATCCGAAAGCTTTGCGCGCGACTCACTTATGGTGGGGTCATCTTTTACACGTTCGGCCATCCCTTGCAGTTTTCTGGCATACTCGGTTCCTACCGTAAGCAGGCCACGAATCTCAGCAAGACGGCCAAGGCGCCCGACATCACCATGTTGGGTTATCCATAGTTCCACATCCCTTCTAAGCTGATGAGCCTCCACAATGGTTTCAGCTTTCTTTATTACCAATCGCGTGCGCTCTTCCAGTTGCTCATGCTGCTGAGTAAGTCCCAAAATCTTAAGGTTCCCACCGACTTGATAGATCATTTTGTGCTTGAACTCGCCGACACTATCGGGGGACTCTGTGCGCGGACCTTGCTGGATTAGCCACATTGGGAATTTCTGGAGCACACTTTCACGAGCTTCTTCAATATGCGGTGCAATTTCTTCAATTTGAGCATCGGTCCAAAGGGTATCGTCATTCTCCATCTTCTCGTAGATCTTTTTTAAACTTGCAGCCCCCCAAAGCAAGAGACTCACATTATCCTTTTGTCTCCCATTTTCAATCTTTAGTATTGCCTCATTCTGGTCATTGTCCATTTTTCCAATAGCTTCGACAGAAGCAGCTGCCAATAATGATAAAGTGTTTTCTTGATAAGCCAACGCCGGAGGGACAGGAATTCTGCTTTTAAGTTCATTTGCTCTTTCCAGGCAATTTTTACGCGCAAGATGGCTTTCTGCCAGCTCCCATTCATCTAAAAACGTTTGCCATTCAGAAGATTCCTCTCCCAAAAATATTAAGTCAGAACCATCTGCGGCTGCTATATCTATAAACTTACCACGAAAAATATCCTGAATCCATTGTGAAATGGCGACCTGTTTTCCATCACGCGCAACAATAATCTTTTTCTCTCTGGCCGCGATAAAAACGCCTAAAAGAAGTCCAGCGGAAGCAATATTCGCGCCATATGGTGGTAAACACAGCTGGCGCAGCGCAGCTGCTACTGGTAAACGTTTCTCTTCCTTTGTTAAGGCATCATCCCAATCTTGGGTAATTGTTCTCAAAACAGTGGCCGTGGGGCGTTTTGATACATCTCCGGTCCTACTAAATATTCCCCAGGAGTCTTTTAGTACGGTTATTGCCCGATTTTTAGATTTAACAGGCTTAGCTGTCGCGCTGTGGTAGTCCAATTTACCAAGAAAAAGCTCCATCGTCAGTTCCTGGCAAGTATCCGCCGCATTTCCTTTTGCGGTGCTAAATCCGTCAAACGGGAATGGAATCGGGTTTTTATAAATTCTTGTAAACACTTCTGAGGCTACGCTTTTAAGCCTATCAGCCTCTAATTCATCTTTCAGGCCTGTAACATACTTTCTACCTTTAATTAGGTCTTCAATCTGGCCTA
>JAUSCK010000248.1 GCA_030651035.1 Elusimicrobiota bacterium | reverse complement strand
TGCCGAACACCAGGTGGCCGGTCTTACAGGCGGCACATATTTTGAGAACGATTGGATGTATTCAACCAACCGCGCCCCTAACAACATAAACTGGGGCAGCCCGCAGCTCAGAGACTACGCCGATAAAACCGCGAAAACCGGCGGCACGGCCAGGCAGTATTCAGCCGTCGCCTACCTGACCGTCTACAGGACCGGCGGCAAAGCGCAGGACGATGAATACGAGATAGCGCACTCCATGGATCTTCTCGCCGGCTACAGCTGGTATGGAACCAGGTTCCATCTTACCAACAGCTACGCTGCGCTTTCAGCGGATGCCTCGCTGCTGACGGCGCCGGCGGGGTCGCTGACCGCGCAGGATTCGCGCGCTCGCATGGCCTGGTACGGCTGGCGGGCCGGCTTCAGGGAACAGGCCAGCCTGGGGAAGAATTTCTTCGCCGAGGGCAGGGTCGCTTACGGCCCCGCGATGAAATACCGCGGGGAAAACTACTGGAACCCGGCCCCCGGCCAGGCAAACCCCGGGGTGCGCTGCAACGGCACCGGGCAGCTGGTGGAGTTTTCTTTTTCAGCCTCGTACAAGTTCTGGAAGCAGTTCGAGGCCGAGGCGGGCTGGATGTCCTGGGCCTACAAATCAGCCTCGGGGCAGGAAACCCGCTACTACACGGACGGCACCAGCCTGGCCGGCGACCTGACCCGCGTCAGGACCGCCCGCAGAGGCGCCTTCTTCGGCCTCACCTGGAAATACTAGAACGCGGCACTCTCTTAAAAACAATATGCCCCGGAGTCACCAGCTCACCCCTGATCACCGGGCTGAACTTGTCCCCGGTTTTAACGATAATTTCCGTCTTAGCCTTAGCTTTACTCCGGAACAAGCTTTTGCCGGCGGTCTTACCCGGCAAAGGCTTAGGAATAAGCGCTGCGCCTGGTTTAACAGCTGCTGACCTTGGGGTATTACTTTTAAAGCTGGTCTGTTTCTGAACTTCTTCTCTCCGGCTATCGACCTTGTTCGTTATCCATTTTTCTTCCTTACTGATGTCCGTCCATTCCGGTTTGGCCCTGGCGGTCATTTTTTTAAAACTGTTCAGCTGAGGGCTATCTTTAACGGTGCGTATTTTAAAACTCTCGGCTTCCAGGTTGATCCCGCCGCCAATTTCCACCATGATGGTCCTTGACCGGTTTTGACCCAGGTTATAAGCGGCTACACTTTTATTGAAAACATCCGCCCTGGCCTGGTAGAGTGCTACCTGGTTATTCATGGCCGCAGCCATTTCGTCGCATTGCTGCGCACCAGCAATATTTGCAGCTATCGTGCTGCCGTATATTTTAGCCCGGCAATCCTGAAGTTGTTTTCCCTGCGCTGTTAATTCCTTCTGTATTCCGATAATGGCCTTGTTTTCAGCTTCGATCTGCGCCAGCTCGACGTTCGGATTGCCGGAGGCCTGTTTCTTTCTGCCCGCGAACAACGCAAAAGCCTGCAGATCTTTTTGGGACAGCAGCAGAGTTCTCACTGCTTGCTGACCATTGGCTTTCAATAAACGTGAAGCTTCAGGCTGCCAGCTGCCGCTGTCTTCTTTGCGCTCAGTCCTGAAAGCCAGAAACTCCGCCAGATCGTTACCGGTAGAAAAATATTCTGATATCGATCTGTCCAGATCCGGGCTCAGAAAGTAAATGGACAGGTTCTCTTTAATGTTCTCTATCCGGTTTTCATAGTTCCCCGCGCGCAGTGTTGTCGCCGCAATAAGCTGCGTCCGCTCGCGCTCGGTAGTCATCGCCGGCAGTTCAACGGACAGGAGCGCGTCCAGGTCCAGCCAGCGGGGATTAACCCGGTACAGCCAGCTGCAGATCGCCATGAGCCTTCCGACGGTCACCAGTTCCCGGTACTCGGAAAAGGCGTTCGCGTAGTCGTCGAAGCGGCTGTTCAGCTCGTCGATATTTCTCCTGATGGCAGGCAGCAGCAGCGCTTTTTTCTTTTTCTCGAACTCGGCGGAGGAAGAAAAGTCGTCCCGGCTGCGCTCGGCATCGGCTAAGAAGTGAGGGTTTATGATCTGGGCGAAATGTTTAGTCGTATCAGTCTGGACTTCGATGGAATCGGGATAGAACCAGAACCTGGTTTTCACCCAGTCCTTCTTATAGCTGCTCGAAAGCATGTCCCTTTCGCTGACGGTCAGGACATAGGGGACATGCTTCCTGGTCTCGGACCGTATGTCGTTAAAAGTATTCGGGTCGAGGCCGCTGGTAATTGTTTTAAAGCGCTTGTCCGCTTCCAGAACAACTTTGCCGAGGGCGGTGTCCTCCAGGAATCCGCCGAAATTCACGGCCGACCTGGTAACGTCTTTGTGGGGATCAAGGCTGATGAAAGCCTTGTTATTCCCGGCGTGGAAGACCGCCCTGTAGGCGACAGCCAGGTCGGAGAGCTGCACCTTGTTTCCCGCGAGCGTAGGCGGCGAGGAGGCCCTGGCATAAAGCAGCAAACCGTCATTTCCGCTTATGCGCGCCCCTTCCAGCTGGCCGCCCTGGGCGAAAAAGCCGGCAAGGCCGGCAAGACCAAGGGGAACTTTGCCGGCGGGTGTGCCGAAATAGGAACCGCTTAATATTGCCGGAGCCGGGTTAAGTTTCAGCGCCAGCGTGCGGTAATCATTTTCAAAGGCGTAAATTTCCACATTGAGCTTCCCCCACGCGGGCTTAAGCGTGTTGAGCATATGCCTGATAACGCCATAGTTTTCAGTATAAGCTGTTTGGGGGCTCGAGCCCTGCAGAAAAACCCTTACCGTTTTCCGGTTATCGGTAAAGGCCGCCATTTTCCCGCTGCGGAACAAGGCGGCCCAGGCGGGCTGCGGCGCCCCGGCCGGATACTTCGCGGTGACATCGGTAAAAGGCGAATCCTCACTATTAATAAGCTCGACGGCAGCTCCCAAAAGAGCCGAATACCTGTCCAGCAAAGGCTGCAAAGCCCCCTTTAAGCCGCCGCTGCCCAACGCAGAGCCCAAAGTCTGCCCGGTCCGGATAATGGCCCCCTTATCCACCAGGTCGCTATAATCGACATTGAGCCATTGTATTGAAGGAAGCGCCGCCGAAGACATCACACCGGCAGACGACAGCAACAAAGCTGCGGATATTCCTAGCGCCCTGAGAATTGATCCAAATCGTGCGAATCTCATAGTCGCCAAGGGTTAGAACCTGTTTATTGGAGGTATGTTACAGAAAGTCAGCGTGCCTTACGCCCCATGGATTCGCGGGCGGCCTTCCTGAATGCCCGGCACATATTCAGAGCCTCTGCGGCGGTCTTCTTGTTCGCTGATTCACCGGGGTATCTGAATTTTACCGCGCATTCCGTGAGAAAAGCCAGATCTCCGCGAAAAACCTCCCACAGCGGCTCTGATGGCTTGGCAAGATCCAGCAGCACCGTCAGGTCGTGGGTTTTAGGAAAACTAACGCCGGCTTCCGCGAGTCTTGCTTTTAAATACTTCTCAACACACTGCTCGGCGTGGAAACAAATGGCGTCATTGTTCCGGCGCGTCCTGGCGCGGGATTCCCGCTCCAAGGTGGCAAAATCGCCCTCGGCTTTGGCCAACCATTCAAGCGCGATGCGCTTCATAGAGGACCTTGCCCTTTTCCAGGATTTCCTTCATAAAACAATCACCCATAGCAACACGTTTGCGTACAGCCATCGGTGACCTGACCAGTAAGTCGAGCGGAAAATCCGGATGCAGCTTCAACCGCATCTCAACGGCTCTCCTGAGGTCCGTGCCTTTACCGGGCAGAATAATCAGCAGATCTACGTCGGAATCAGGGCCGGGTCTGCCATAAGCGTATGACCCGAAAAGTATGATCCGCCGGGGCTTATATTCCTCGGCCAGCCTCATTGAAAAACCACGGATGTCCCTGATGGATGTCATAGCGATTCCCAAAACTATTTTAGCATAGTTTTAATTGGCTCCAGCCAGGGATAAGATAAACCTGGGAAACAGGACCCCGTTAGCAGCACAACACAGACATGCCAGGCGCTTGTAACTATGGAAATAATAATTTGCGGATTTCAGTAAATTCGCTTAAAGCAAGAGCCCCCGAAACTTGTTCGGAGGCTTATGGTTGCGGGGGTCCGCACTGCGCGTTACAGTAACACCGAAACCTATCAAAAAGTGCTTAAAATACCTGTTTTCAGGCTGAAAGAGCGGAAAATATGTAAATTTTAAGCAAAAAAGCCTAGGATCATTCAGTTGACCCAGGCTATTTGTCATAGCTCTTGTCACGCGTGTCACAGTTGTCTGTCACACATTATCAAGATATTGTCGCAAGAAACGTCGCAAGTCTGTCGCTAGTTATGTCGCAGGTTTGTCGCTAGTTGAGCCAGTTATCTTGCCCAGCCGATAGTAAAGACGATTAGTCGCTCCTTCCGGTATCAAAAGTCCTTTATCCACAAGTCCTTTCAACTCCCTTTGAAGCGTTCTCCGGCTGGTGCCTTTACAATAGCCTTCAAAGTCCTGGATCGTTAGTCCGCCATTAGCCGTGGCATGCTGTATAACAAGCTTTTGGCGTTTGCTGAACTCGTGTTTTCTAGCAAGCAAATCAAGCCTGATGACTTTTTCGCCCAGCTCCTGCACTTCGCGCATTTGGGTTGCCAAGCCTTCCACGAAATACTCCAGCCAGCAGGTAATATCCAGGTTGTTTTCCCTCACACTTTGCAACGCTCTATAAAAAGGCGCCCGGTTCCGGTCGTAATATTCACTTATCGTGAATAGCCGCTTAAAGTCATAGCCCTTGCGGTAAAGGCACAACGTGGATAATAGCCGGGAAGTCCGGCCATTCCCGTCGATAAATGGATGTATATGAACCAACTGGAACTGCGCTATCCCGGACTCCAGCACCGGATTGACGCCATGTCCGGACTGAAGCCAGGCAACAAGGTTCGCCATCAGCCCCGGCACAGCCTGCGGCGAAGGCGGAGTATAAATTACTTGTCCGGTTTTTGAATTGACGACGTAATTCTGAACTTTTCGATATGTACCCGGATCAGCTTTTTCGCCACGAACGCCTTTGACAAGGCGTTTATGGATCTCACGCACCAGACCTTCCGTTATAGGCTCTCCGCTATCAAGGTATTCGGTAACCAGCTCAAAAGCGTTCCGGTAATTCAGCAGCTCCCGCGTGTCATTTGGATCAGCGCCTGGAACTTTTTTCCCCGCCAATAGTTTCTCGGATTGCTCAAGGGTAAGATGTGTCCCTTCGATATGCGTAGTGTGATGGGCCTCCAGGACTAAGGCCCTATTTTGCATTTCGGATATCCAGTCTTCAGAGAGTTTGGCGGCATCCAGAAAACCACGTGCCCGTTCAATTTTTGTAAGCCCGGCTGTGATCGCGTTGGTAATTGTGAACTTTGGCAGAAATTTCATAATAAAGTCTCCCCTGCAGAACTCTGCTCGAATCCCATATTTTCATAAACTTTCCGGTAGTTTGCGTGCATTTTATTTCAGCAGAAGAATCTCCTGTTCCAGGCCGGTATTGCACGTATTCATCAGCTCAATAACACGAAGTGCGTCCGGATCTTTTGTTGCGCGCAAGCGGCGCAAGACGGTTTCAGAATCTGTAAGCAATTCGCGCTTGCCGTATTTTTCAAACAGGGCTTCAATATTCTCGGGAATATGCAGTTTTACACTGGCCCCGCAAGCTTTCTTAAGACGTAAATACTCGTCGATCCCTACCGGGTCATAATCCCCACAATGCAAGAAGCTGCATTTGGACATTTCCGCGGAAGCGAACCAGGCCAGCATTCTGCCGGACATCTTCCCCCCGGCATAAACTGCGGCATCAGCGGCGACCTTCATCTTTTCAAAACATAAAAACGGCTCAAGGTTTTCGACAATAGCCAGCGTTCCGCTGTATCCCCAGTGGGGCGGCTCCTTAAGCAGGAATGCCGCTACCCCGTATTTCCCGGTTAAGGACGATGCAGGCAGCGTCTCCCCCTTCCTTTCAAACACCATATTGTTAAATGCCCTGACCAAAACCGGTTCGGCGACTGTAGTCCCGGCTGCTTTTGCATCACGATAATAACCCACGGCTGTGGCGCGGGGCGTATCTCCATCCGGCGATATATTCAAACCCGAAGGAAAAAGCTGCGCGGCAAACGCCTCCAGCACGGTCTTGTTGCGCACCGCAACTCTGGTGCCAGCCCCAAAGCGTTCTTCCTGCAGAATGCCGGCGGCGAATTGCGGGCTTAAAGCGGTCCGCGCGGAGGCGGAGAACAGCGACAGTGGAGCGGAGCCTTCCGTTAAAAGTGTGCCGAGTAGCTTCGCCAGGGCGGGCCGCCTCATTGCGCCGCCTTTTCAGCCGCCCTATGGCAGCGGACTCGGGAATTGCCGTCCAGGGAGACGCGGCCGTTTTCTTCGCGGACAAAATAAACATACTCGGCCGCGTCCAGCGCGTCGGGGCTGGCCAGCACGGGCACAAAGTTCAGGCTACCGGCCGTTTTCATAATGGCCAGCAGATTGGCGCGGTCCAGGCTGGAGGCCTCGTCCAGGTAAAACGGCAGCACTACTTTATCGCTATCCAGCAAGCCGCGCAATAAAAGCAGATTTATCAGCACTTTAATCGTGATGGTAGTTCCGTTAGATTCGATCCTGTCCAGATCGGGATAGCGGCGGGTTTCGCCGCCGGGCCGCGTAATTTCAAAATGCAGGTCGAAAAGATCCTGCAATTTTATCTGCGGGTACTTGCCCAGCAGGGCGCCAAGCTCCTCCAGCGCCTTGTCCGCGCCGGACAGGTCGGCAAAGAGAGGGGTTTCATCCGCGTCTATCAAAGCCTTCAAACGTTCACCCCAATCCCTGCGGGTCTCGGCATTCAAGCGCACCTGGTCGAGATTGGAGATATCTACCTCGGCTAGTTTGCGATTGAGGTCAGAAACTTTTGTTTTCAATGTGTCCAGATCACGCTTAAGGCCTTTGAAAGCGTTTTTAAGACTGACGGCAAGGCTGGTCCAGGCCTCCTGCGCCAGTTTTTCTTTTTCCGGCAGCGCTTCCAGCTGTTGGCGAAGTTTGTTTATGGTTTCTTCTTCGGTGGCGGCTTTAAAGGCTGAATAAGTAGCTGCTTCTATCCGTGCCAGATAATCTTGCGCCTGGGCGTCTTCCCGCTCTTCCCGCGCGAAGCCGCCACGATACAAAGCCAGCAGTTCCTCGAAATCTTCAGGTACCGGCTGCGCAGGCGCGGGCGCTGTCGCCGGCCAACCCTCCGGCAGCGCCGGGAGCCCCTGCCTTTGTTTCAGCAGATTCCGCCGCTGACGATCCGCCTCTTCACCCCTGCGCCCGAGCGCGTCGGCTTCCGCCCGCAGCCGCTCTCTTTCGGTTTCCAGGCGGTTCTGCTCGCTGCGTATTTTAGCAGCTTCGTTTTCCAACCCGGCCGCCTGCTGCCTCCATTCCGGAGCCTGGGCGGCCTTTAAGCTGAAAGTTTCAAATTCAAGAAGTTCCCGGTCTATAGCGCCAACCTCTTCTTGTTTTTGAGCCTTAAGCTTTTTCAGCTCTGCGGTTCTTTCAATATTTTTTAGGATCTCCCCGTCTTTAGTGAGTTGTCTTTCGAGAATTTCAATTTCGGCTTTAAGCGCTTCGGGGTCTGTAAAAGAAGCGAAATCCGCGCCGTGAAGGGCCGCCAGGTTTACACTTAAGCCCGCCGCGTTAAACCGCGCGCCCTTAAAATTATCGTGCAACCGGTTTAATTCTTTCAGCGCCTCCGCTTCGTCCATAACTGTTATGCCGTCTTTAGATAACGGCAGCCCCAATAGTTCCGGGTTAAAGATCTTAAAAACAGCTTCAGACTTCTCCGCGCCGAATCTTTCTTTAAGGCGCGAAGCCGCATTATTAACGGAATTTTTCAGTCTCTCGCGCGCTTTCTCCAAATCCAGTTCCGCTCTATCCAGCCGCGCCTTCACCCGCCCGGCAGGCTCCTCACCGGCGTCGCGCAGCTGGAAAGCCAGGTTTTCTATTTCCGCTCCGAGTGCCCGCCGGCGCTCCCGCTTCCAGTCCTCCACAAAATCCGCAAAGCGCAGCCTACCTTGTTCCACTTCGGCGAGCGCGTCGTTAATCCGGCTTAGAGCAGCAGCGGCCTTTATCTGCCGCTCCAGGCCCGCCGCAAGATCGAGGCGCACCCCCGCCTGCTCCCCCTCCAGGGCGCGCTGCCGCGCCGCAATGTCGGCGGATTCCCGTTCAAGGCGGTTCTTGTTTTTCTCGTAGGCCGCCCCGATGGCTGCCCATAAAGCCGGAAGCCGGCCGCGCAAGCGGCCGCGCTCCTCGGCGTGGGCCAGGAATTTTGTTATATCCGGAACCAGGTTTTTAAGCGTGCGCACTTCCTGCGTGCCGCGCTTGATGGCTGCATACTGGCTGGTATACCCGCGTTCAAGGTCTATGGCGCGCACCTGGAATTCGGTGTCGTAAATCTCCAGCAGCAGCTCCTTCAGCTCTTCCTGCTTCAGGTGTGAAAGGCGCAGCAAATTGCAGAAAGCGGAACGGAAACGTTCATAATAATCCCGGTGGCGGAGCGGCACGAGGCCCAGGTTCACGCCATTGTTATCCCCTATGCCTGTCAGCGCCGCCCGCAGATGCTTAGGCTCCAGTTCGGCGTAGCCTTTGAGCGAGAGTTTTTCTTTGATCTTCTGAAAAGGCAGCGGCCGCCGGTCGCCGTCGATAAAGTCCTCTTCCTCGAACTTGCCGGTCCAGGCAAAACGTTCGTAGTCGTGCATCTTAAGCGGTCCAAGGCCGCGCACCCCCAGGCATTGTATGCCGGTGGGCGTCATACACTCAAAGATCACGTAGCTGTACGCGTCCGGGAAGTAATAACGGCGCGTAGCATCCAGGCTGCGCGAGAAGTGCATTTTGCGCTGGTCGTCGATATACAGGAATTGCAGCAAGGCGATAAGGGAAGTCTTGCCCACATTGTTGGGACCGACCAGGTGCAGGGAAGAGTCGGTATCCACGCAGGCATAATCGTACTTACCGCAATGAATGGCTATAAGGCGGGCGAGGCCCTGACGGGAGATCATATTTTCTCACCGGCGGCTTCGCTTTCTTTAAAGATCTCCATGCAGAGATCAAGAAACCGGTATGCCGGAGCTTTGAAGCGGAAGGAATCCGGGCCTTCCATTTTAAGAAAGCCGAAGCGTTCCATAGTGCGCAGGGTCTGGCGCAATTCCTCCTCCGTGGGCATGCCGGCTTCCAGCATAATATCGCGGTAGCGTTCGCGCCGGAGGTGTTCAAGCTTATCCACAAAGAACGGGGAAGTCATTATCTGTTCTTCGGCGCTGACACCTGAATCGGCCAGGGTTTCCACCAGGATAAACATGAAGACGGCCATCCGGGAGGAGGTATCGCTTATATCAGCCTCCCCCTTGAAGTAATAAAAATCTCGCGGATGTTTTTTGAGTACGAAGCCGAGCTTGGCGAATAGTTCCGTGAAAGCGGCTTCGCCGTTGTGCAGGTTGAAATACAGGTCCGCGTCTTCGGGCGCTATATGGCGGCCTTTGCGCAGCGCGTCAAAAACTTCGTCCAGGCGCGGCAGCTCCGCAGTTTTTTCAGTTTCCATTTTTTTCAACTCCCATCGGCTTAGCCGAGAAAGAAAGACCCTGCGCGGAATAACTTTTTTCCGTCCCGACTGCAAAGTGTGTAGCGCCGAATTCGCCGTAATAAAACCGCGCGTAGCAGCGCAGCAGCTGTTCCGGCGCGGCCTGCGGATACTGCGCTATAAGCCAGGCCAGCGCGTCATCCAGGGGAACGGCTTTCTTTGCTTTTGCCTGAAATTCATCCGTTTGAATAAGAGCCGTTAAGTCAGGCGCGCGCACCGCGCAGAGCGGGGGAGGCAGTTTTGGGGTATAACCCTTGAGCCCCAGCATATAAGCGCGTATGGCTTCATCCGCAAACAGGCCTTTAGCGCGCCAAGTGGAAATGCCGAGGCGTTTTGTGAGGTCTATGGCTGACAAACCGCCCCGCTTTATAAGCCCGAGCGCGTGAGCGGCGCCGCGCGACACTGCGCTTTCCCGGTGAAGTTCATTGTGCAGCGGCAGCAGTTCCTTGATACTTTCTTTAAAGTCGGCAGCTATCTCGCGGCGCAGACGCAGCGCGCGGGACCGCAGTGCCGTGAACTCCCGGAGCACGGCCAGGTCAGTTTCAAAAGCTATTTCCCCGTGCGCAAGCGCCGCTTCAAGAGAATCAAGCTGGCGCTCCATTTCTTTACGCACGTCCAGCATGTCGCGCAGCGGCGCCATATAGCGCGTCCAGAGATAATCCACCCGGCCAAGCCGTTCTTTCACCGTCAGCCCCGCTTTATTCGCCTTCAGCTTCACTACATCGGCAATTATAGCCTCACGGCTATGGCGGGAATCCTGGCGCATACGCTCCACTTCGTCGGCGGCGTCCGCCAGCAGGCGCACGGCCCCGGCCCCGTCTTTGTCCGCCACGGCTTTAATAAGCCCGCCGCCCAGCTTTTGCAGGTCGGACAGGTAGGCCTGGATAACTTCCACGGAAGTAAGACGGTATTCGTGCAGGAGATAGGCCAGCAATTGCGCCACGGGCCGGCGCATTTCATAGGCGGCCGTAGCTTCCGGCGACGGTTCTATGATCCCCAATTCCTCAAGCTGGTTGATCACCCGCTGCGGCGCGGGGTCAGTTTCTTTGCGGCAGGCAAGCACGTATTCGCGCAGCTCCGTATCGGTTACGCGCGCGCGTTTTTCATAGAGACGCTCCAAAAGCTCGCTATGGTCGGCAGCAAAGCGAAAGAAGGTAAGAGGACTTATTATTGCCATAACGGTCAAAAAACCTTATTCAAATTTTACCTTTTATCCCGCCTGCATAATGCCGGGGCATAACGTCGGGATCCTGCACGCCTTAAAAATGCCGTGATTTCCTGCGGCAGCCAATGCGCGATAAAGCGAAGATGCGCATTTATCCAGGTTTTGGTCTTAGGACTTCCTTCATAAAACCAGTCCAACTTCACGCAGTCCCGGACACTCCACTCCGCGGGGAATGATTGCCAGGCATAAGAGATTTCTTCATCTTGGGGTATAATGCCCACCCAGTCCTGGTCGAGTATGCGGGTGATATAGGATTCAGCGTCATCTACGATAATTGGCAGACCGGCTTGCGTCAAAGCCAGCGCGATCCTGCAGGTTTCGACCATGCGGGTGCTGGAGAGGGCGCACAGATGGACTTCCCAGCGTTCAGGCCGGAGCTCAGAGTGCGTGACATACATGTTAATATGGGTGCTGTTGCCGCCGCGATAAATCTCCCAGGGATGGCCGCCGCGACCTCCGTGCTTATACCAGCGCGCAAATGCTTCAGCCGAACGGGGAGCGATCTCCAGCAGCCCGTCATGGCGGCCGTCGGCATATCGTTTATAGTATTCTCTCCCCGAAAGGCCTGAACGGAACCCCAGCCTCTTAAAAGTTGCCGGGTTGGCCTGGTAGGCGACGCGGCAGTATTCAAGAAACCTGTTCAGGGTCATAGCGCGGCTGAAATCCGGGGGCGGCTTTCCAAGAATTCCCAGGATATTCTTACGCTCGTTTTTGGACAATTCAGATGCAATCGGCATCCAGCCGGACATTAAAAGCCGGACATTGTTTCGTCTTATTATGCCTCTACGGCATCCCAGGGGCAGTTTCCTGAAAAGTTGCGCCTGGGCTTCAACCGGATCACGGGCCACGGATTGCCGCCAGAGCGATAATTCCCTGATCCAGACCGAAAAATGTTCCTCGGGTCCGATGTCGCCGGCCTTACTGCCCGGGTGGCTGAAAGCGTCGAAGTCAGACCCCGAAAAATAATAGGTCCCGTCATATTTGGTAACCCGGAACCTGCGCCAACTGCGTTTCTCTTTGAAGAAAAACGCCCATCTCTCGTCCCGCCCGTCACGAAACGGCTCAAATTCCTCGATGACTTTAATCAGCTTTTTTATATTTTCCATGTTTTACAAGGAGAAAACCTGTCAGCGCTTAAGCCAGAGGTCCGGCGGCTGCGCACTTCCAACCCTACCGTTCGGGCAGACTTTGCGCGCCGCCTCGGCGATCCAGCCGGTGACATACAACAAGTCTTTGAGCAGCTTTCGTCGGTCTTCTGCGGCAAGCCTTTTGCGCAGATGCGTAATGGTATCCTCGTTGATGGATTCTTTGCCTATATGGCGAAGCGCCTGGAAGACCATGGCGCTTGTTGAACTGCCAAGGGGAAGGTCTCTGGGCGAGACGTGTTTCATGGTGAACACGGTGTTACCTACACGAATACTCCTGGATTTTCCGTCAGTCAGGTAGACGGGCTTCGCGGGAACCTGAGTAGACAATCCTAGCCAGTTTGCGGCCACTGCGCCGGAAGGAACGACACGGCTTCCCGTTTTTCTTGCAATGGCATGGGCTACCGTATCCATGTCCGGGGCGAGTTCAATCCCTAAAGTCGGATTCATCCGAGGGATATGATACAGCCCCTGGCCGAGCCGCCTAATGGTCTTGTGTTCGGTCAACCGCGATAGGGCTTGATCAACCGCCGCGCGGGAGCCGAGGTCGAGGAAATCCTTGCTGGTGTGGATTTTCCCGGCACCCAGTTTTCGCATACGGGTCAAAACGTTCTTTTGAATGGAGTTCATAATGCTTATTATGTCAGAAAAGGATATACTATTTCTGACAGCGATTGCCAGCCCCAGCTTTTTGCCCGTAAGCCCGCCAGCTATACCCGCGCCGCAATAACCGCAGAATTTGGCTTCGGGCCGGTTCTTACTTCCGCAACGTGGATAATTCAGAAGGTATCAGTGTTTGCGGTCTTGCAGAATTTTTGGCAAATTAACCACAAAATCCTTGAACGGCCAGATTTCAATCTTCCCGTGGTATTCCCGACGCGCAACCCCGCAGGCCATATAACACCTGGCTTGCGGGTAATCTTTTTGGAACAATTTCAGTCCGCCCATACGGGCGGCGTCAATATTTGCGCCCCGTTTCACTTCAACGGCAATAAAGCCGTTTTCTCCGTAAAAAACAAAATCCACTTCGGTACCGTTGGAAGTGCGCCAATAATAAGCTTTATAGCCCAGTCCGAAATAATCGTTAAGCGCGGAGAATTCCTGCAGGAGAAGGGTTTCCAGGGCGGCTCCGGATATTTCTTCCGGGGAGTCCAGAGGTCCCAGCGGCCTGATCGCCCGGTAAACCCCGGCGTCAAAAAAGAAGAATTTGTCTCCCAGAACAAGCCGCCGCCTGGCACGCTTGGTAAAGGCAGGCAACCGGGTTCCTATCAGCAGGTCTTCGACAATCTGGAAATACGTCTCAACGGTTTTCCGGTCCAAACCCGTTTCCCGGGCTATCCCGGAAGTGTTTATTACTCCGGCCTGGGAAAAGCTTGCGACTTCGAGGAATTTTGAGAAAGAGGCAATTGAGCGCGTTAAACCTTCCTGTAGAACTTCTTCGCGAAGGTAGGTGCTGATATAGGATGCCAGGTAAGCCTTTTTATCCTCGGCGCGAAAAACATACGGGAGATGGCCGAAACTCAGCGAATTTTCCAAGTGGAAATCTTTGCCAAGCTCCAGGGCAGTTAACGGATGGAAAAAGCGGGTAAGGGCGCGTCCCGCAAGCAGGTTTACGCCTTTTTTCCTGAGCGAACGGACGCTGGAACCGGTGAGCACGAAAGAAAAACCTTTCTGTTCTATAAGGCGATGCACTTCATTCAGCAGGGCCGGGACCCGCTGGATTTCGTCAATAATCACTTTGCCTTTATAATACGGAGGGATCAAACTTTCAAGCCGCTCCGGCGCGGACAGCAGCCTTGTATATACTGAAGAGTCAAGTAAATCTATAAAAACCGCACCGGGAAAGACGGTCTTAATCCAGGTGGTTTTGCCTGTGGCGCGCGGGCCAAAAAGGAAGAAACTTTGCCGGGTCTTAAGGTAATTATCTACAATCCGGTTATACATATGGACAGTTTACATGACATATTGCCCAATGCCAGGGCATTTTGAACTATTTTAAACACCGCACATAACCCCTTGTATGCCGCAGGCAGGCGTCCAGGAGCAGCGCCAGCTCTTCCTTCTCAAGCGTAAACAGCTTCCCGTTCATCTCCCCCGCCAGCGCCGCGCCGCGCGCCCCATGCTCCGGGTCGTGGTCGTCATTCAGTCGGCGGCTGTCGTGAAACAGGGCAAAGAGTTGAACAACGCGCAGATTCGCGCCGGTCACGGCGGCAAGCTGTGTGCCGTTCTCCAGCACCCTGCCCCAGTGGCCGATCCCATGAGTCCGTGTTCCAGGTTTTCAGGTGCGGGTAGCAGGTTAAGGCTACGGCGCACAGGTACGACTGCGCAAGGTACTCCGCAGGGCATTCCAGGATGTCCCGCATGGGAACCGCCAGGAGTTAGATGCCATGTGCCTGAAGAAATGTCAAAATCGCTTCAAACGCTTCGTCAAAACCGGGCGGGGCATGAAAATCACGCATGGCGCTGCGCCATCCGCGCCGAAGAGTCGCTCTGTCAATTCCCTTCAGTACCACGCCGAGTAACTCCGGTACGATATCTCCACGATAGTTGAAAGTGTTTACGATCGCCTGCCGCAATTGCCCCACATCGGCCTGCGGCAACAGGAACTGCAAATCAAAAACATCCTTTGACCGGGAATTCTGTGATCCGTGCGAAAAAAGAGCGTGTAGTTTCTCGGCCGCGATGGATTCGAGCGGATAAACCTTCCACGAGAGCGGTTCCTCAAAGATGCACGTTGCAGTTTTCAGCTCACGCGGAGAGGGTGTGACCGGATCCCCGATTCCCAAATCTATGTGTATGATCTGAGCGCGCTTAAGGTCAGCCAATTGGCCGCCCAAGCCGGCCCGGTATACTAGGCGTATACCGCCATAGTCATTCTGGGCCGCCAGTTCTTGAACAGCCTCAAATTGAAACCATACTTCGTCCGGTAGATTGGAGGACATGGCCGCTTTCGCCTTTTGAACAGCCACGTCGCGCTCAAGGCCGCGAATCACAGCATCAAGATCGATCGTGTACCTTGGCGACGAATACACGCGCAGGCTCACGTAGCCGCCCTTGAAAATGAGATGGTTGAAGAGCTTACGATCTTTTGTCAGACGCACGGCTGCTCGCTCAAGCAGGAAATCTGTAAGGATGTTCTGAAAAGGCAGATTTCGTTCTTTGGCCAGACGACTCAGGCGCGCCATGATGGATGTCTTGAGCGGGGTGTTTTTCATGCCGGGCCTTCAAGGGCGAGCAGGGCTTCCCAATGTTTTAAAATAAAAGGCTCCAGGTTGAGACGCTGTGCTGCCTTGAGTATTTTCGCCGGCGTAGTCCGGCGTTCTGTTATTGCGGCTTTTGCCGCGGCAAAAGCGGTTTCAAGACCTATCTTGGTTGAATATCGGAACGCTTCCACAATCGCGCGTTCCAGGGTAACGATACGATAGTGGTCAACTGATATTACCTCCAGCGTTAGAGCCGCTGTCGTCCTGAGCAGCCTGTAGATGCTGTTGCTGGTTTTCCGCGCGGCGGGAACAAGCAGCCAGATCCGGACCGGCGCCTGATTGGTAAGGTTGTAATGAAAGAGCGCTGACAGGCCGCCTATGGCGGCTTTAACGCCCATTGTCTCGCAGGCCACAACAAAATCAAGCGTACCCGGGTCTATGCGGCAATCGGGATAAACGAATAATTTGCGCCCAACCCTGTTAATCGCGCCCGAGGCTGCCAGCCGGGCTACAGCGGCGGGCGGCAAGCCGGCCGCTATAGCCTCCTGACGGGTGAAAACACCGCGCGACCCCAGTTTCGCCAGTTGCGCGGACCAGTCCCTGGGTTTCCGCCCTCGTCTTGACGCCGTCTTTTTTCCTGCCTTCATAGGTAGCACCTCTAGCCTGCATTTTAATTATGATACAAAATAGACATTTATTACAGAAAATGTCTATCTGACAACATATTCCACAAATGTACCCCTGCCAATATAATACAAAAAGCCGGAACTTTTTTCGTACAGTCGCATATAGGTACTCAGGGTCGCGGTAGACGCGGTACGCGCACCGGAAGGACTACTTTGAGATGTCAGCATTCTTCCCTGAGCAGAAAACAACTGACGAAGGCCCGGAGTATTTTACCATCGAGGCGCGCTACTCGCACTATAAACCAGCTGAGAAGCGAACCCCCTGCTGAAATATGGCGCGGCATACTCCGGAGCAAGCTCTATGGCCTTGGAAAAATATTCCATCGCTGTGTCTTCTTCCCCCTTCTTGCCGTAGACAAGCCCGAGGTCGTAATACAACACCGCGCCCACCGGGCTGATCTCAATGGCCTTCTCCAGGCTGGTTATGGCCTTTAAGTGCTCTCCGCGGCGGCATGGGCCTGGCTTTACTTTGTTCTCCGTCAGTTGCATTACCCGGCACTGCGGATTTTGATTCTTTAGTCTTTTGCTTTTTCATTTTAATGTCCTCCATTATTCGGTCTTTACTGGCGTCTTATGTGCCATCACCGTAAGGGATTTCTATCTGGTATCCCTTCTCCTTTGCGTACGCAATGTCCTTAAGCAGCGCTGCCTTCGTTTCTATTTCAGCAGGCGTTGTTACCTCTACGTCCTTGCCCGCTAGCAGCGCGATTAGCATCTTGATTGTATCTTCAACTTCCAAGTTAGGCATTTTGTTGTCCTCCATTTGACTGCAATTTACTGTCTGCCTTCATATATAGTGTATAACACCGCACCGACGACGTGGTGTCGCGGTCCGGACCCAAAGCAAAAGCCCCCGAAACTTATTCGGAGGCTTTTGGTTGCGGGGGCAGGATTTGAACCTGCGACCTCAAGGTTATGGGCCTTGCGAGCTACCAGGCTGCTCTACCCCGCATAGTGATTATAGCACAAGGTAAAAGCAGTTGCAACATTTCACGTCGAGAGTAATTGTATTATCAGACGGTGATCTACTAGTTTCTATTCAGTGCGGCGTTACCAGGGATTAACGGCATGAATTGCTCATGGGCTATTTTATTGGGAGAGGATCACTTCAGGAAGAGGGGCTCATCCGGTAGCAGGTTCAGTAGCAGCCCAGCCCGGGCGTGCACCAGCGTCCCTGCTCGCTCTTGTACATCCAGCCGGCGCCCGAGACCTCGCCGGTCGTGGAGTTCCGGTTTCCATAGTAGCGGCTCGTGCTCTCAGGCGCCGCCGAGCCCGCGCCGGCGGCGCTCTGCCGCTCCCGATCCGCCATGGCCTGCTTGAGGACCTTGCCGTACTTGATCTCCTCCGGCTCGATGTTCGTGACCTCGGACGGCTTGAACTTCAATCTCGACGATCCAATCTTCATCCAGCATCCCTTGCTGTCCGATCCCTCCCCTATTCCGACGCGCCACCCGGCCCACGTCTTTGCGTAAACCGGCTTGCCGGGAGCGCAGGGGTCGGCATCATAGAGCTGCTTGGCCTCCGCCTGCCAGGCCTTGTCGGTGTCGTCGACGATCCTGGTTCCCCCTGGATTGAGGGCGTCGCCGCTCCTGGCGTAGGTTCTCTGCCTTCCGCTGGGGAGCCTCTCGGTTCCCTCGATGAGGCGCCCGCCCCGGAAGGCGCCGGACTCCACGCGGCCGTCGCGATACCGCCGCTCGCCGCGGCCAGAGGGAGCGTCGCTTCTGAGCTCTCCTTCATACCGCGCCCCATCGGGGGTCCAGAGCGTGCCCTTGAAGAACTCACCGTTATTTCCCCTGCCGATGAACACCGTCCCGTTATCGCTGAAGAGGGCGACCATCCCGTCGCCTGCGCCGCCGGAAAATTCGCCGACGACGTACTGCCGGGACCCATCCGACCCGCCCCGCCAAGCCTCCCCGATTCCGCCGGCGGTGCCCCGGAAGCCGCATTTCCCGCGATAAGGCCCGCTGACCCATAGCGGGCGGAACGAGTACTTATGCTGCGCCAGCTTGCAGGTCGAGCCCACCGGGAACGGCGGGATCGCGAAGTCAGGCGGCGCGTCGGCGGCCTGCCATTGGGCCAGCTGGGCGAGCGCGCCGCGCCCCTCAGCGCTCATGGGGTCGCCGCCGCTGGTCTCAACCGTCCGGACCATGCCCTCTATTTTCGCGACTTTTTCCCAGCGGCCGTCCGGATAGGAGGCCGTCCCCTCCTCAAGGGCGTCATTGCTGAAGCGGCCTTCGAGCGTTTTCCCATCAGGCCAAGCCAGCGCGCCCTGGCCGTGGAAGCGGTTGGCGTTCATCGCGCCGCGATAGTGGATGTCTCCGGCGAACCATATATTGCCGCGGCCGCTCTTGAGGTTGTTGAAGGCGTCCGCGACAGAGAAGGATCCGTCGCGCACGGAAGAGATCACCCTCCCCTGTATCACGCCTTGTTTGAAATCGGCGATGAGGTAGCCCTGGTCGGCGGCGAGCCAGACTTCCGCGGGCCCCTCGAGCCATCCGGCCTTGCACGTGCCGCGGTAGGGCAGCAGCTTGCGCGGCCCGCCTTCGGCCTTGCCGCAGGTGGCTCCCGACGCGGGCGCCGGAGGGATCGGCAGCGCCGGCTTGGCGGAGGCCGTGATCCAGTCGGAGTAGGCTGACAACGCGGCTTCGGCTTCAGCGGACAGATTGGTCGACGCGTTATTTGAAGCCGCGAGGAGTTCCCGCTGTTTGGCAGCCGCGAACTCGGCATAGGTGGGGACGACAGGCCCGTGCGCGTTGTTCATGCCAAATGTGGAGCGCTTCATGCCGGGGAGGAACGATCCGGTCTCGGCTTTCCAGCCGTTGCCGATCACCTTCACGCCCCGGCCGCACGTATCCCCGTGGCGAACGCCGCGCTTATTAATGCCGCAGAAGTCGCCGACGAAATAGACCGCATCCTCTCCTTCGCCCTGCCAATACTCGCCAGTCCCCTGGGGAGCTCCCTTCTCACAGCCGCCTCGATACGCCGTGGATCTTTGTCCCGCGGCGAAGACCGGCAGGCCGCAGGCGGACGGGGCCTCGGGGGGCGGCGGGACGCGGATGCCCCATAAGTCCAGGTTGTAGCGCCCGCTTCCGTCCAAGAGCAGCTTGCCCTCCGCGCTGAGCTGAGACTCTTTCGGTTTCCCGGGTTCGCTCTGCGCCCCGGCCGCCGCGGGAAACACCGCCGCTAGGATCACCAGCGGCAGAATCGGTTGGAGCAAGTGGTTCATTCGTGTCGTCCTCTTATAACACAAGTTCCGTCATCATCGCTGCTTAAAAGGTTTTCGGAAAACGTTCACCTAACCCTTGGCTTGTAAAGTTGCAACCACTATTGACCCTTTAGTTGCAACGAAAATTGACCTGCCATTGCCCAATGAAGCACCAGTGGCTTAAATCATGCGTATCTTTTTATTAAGTAAAACAGAAATCCGTTCAGGATCCCCAAAGACCCCCAAAACAATGCGGCGGGAATCAGGGCTAAAAATGTTACGACACTAGAGGAAAATAAAACCAACAGCAGCGATCTTTGCGGATCGTTTTTGATATTGACCGCAATGAATGAAGTTTCCAATCCCAGGAGAGCAATCAAAAAACTTCCAGCAATTCCCAGCGAGAGACATTTCAGGAATAGGAAGGAGCCTCCCACGGATTTTAAATACTTCCACGACACGAACAATACGGCCAGAGCGATAAGGTTGAAGGCGGTATAGACTCCGCCTCTATAGATGACGGATTCGTCCTGCATTGGGAAATACTTAAACAAAACGATGTTCCCCGCAATAAGATTGATGATAACGGTAAATATTTTCAGATTCAT
>JAUSCK010000139.1 GCA_030651035.1 Elusimicrobiota bacterium | reverse complement strand
CGGCACCATCTGCGCCTATCCCAAATTCGCGCCGGTCCCATTCAAAGAAGAGGCCCTCTGGAACGGCTACCCCGAAGAAACCAACGCGCCCTACGGCCTGGCCAAAAAGATGCTGCTGGTGCAGTCCCAGGCCTACCGTCAGCAGTATGGCTTTAACTCTATCTTTCTTTTGCCGGTCAACCTGTATGGTCCGAGGGACAATTTTGATCCCGGCTCCTCTCATGTGATCCCCGCCCTGATCAAGAAGTGCGTAGAAGCCGTAGGGTCCGGCGCAAAAGATATAACGGTCTGGGGCACCGGCAAAGCCACCCGGGAATTCCTGTATGTAGAAGACTGCGCCGAAGCCATAGTGCTGGCCACTGAAAAGTACAACGCCCCGGAACCGGTAAACATAGGCGCCGGCTTTGAAATATCTATAAAAGACCTGGTCGAGCTCATAGCCAGGCTCACCGGCTTCAAAGGCAACCTTATCTGGGATGCCTCCCAGCCGGACGGCCAGCCACGCCGCATGTTGAATACCTCAAGGGCCGCAAAAGAATTAGGTTTCAAATCCTCCACCGGATTCGAAGACGGCCTAAAGAAAACTATAGCTTGGTATCTCAAAGCCTATAGTGAATTAGTCAGCCGGAAATCATGAATTTAAAGAATAAGAAAGTCTTAATCACCGGCGCGGACGGTTTCATAGGCAGCCACCTGGTTGAAGCCCTCCTGGAAGAAGGCTGCCGCGTTAAAGCCTTCGTCTACTACAACTCTTTCAACTCCTGGGGCTGGCTGGATACCCTGCCCAAAAACAAACTTAAAAATATAGAGATCTTCGCCGGCGACATCCGCGACCCCAACGGCGTCCGCACCGCATTGAAAGGCGCCGATGCAGTATTCCACCTGGCCGCCCTTATCGGCATACCCTTCTCTTACCATTCCCCTGACTCCTACATAGACACCAATGTAAAGGGCACCCTTAATGTGCTGCAGGCCGCGCGCGACCTGGGCACCGAGCGGGTCGTTGTAACCTCCACCTCCGAAGTCTACGGCACCGCCCGCTACGCCCCTATAGACGAGAAGCACCCGCTGCAGGGCCAGTCCCCTTACTCCGCCAGCAAAATAGGCGCCGACAAGATCGCCGAGTCCTTCCACCTTTCTTTCAAACTTCCGGTTATTACCGCCAGGCCTTTCAACACCTACGGGCCGCGACAGTCCGCGCGGGCCATAATCCCCACAATAATAACGCAATTGCTCAATGGGCAGACCAAAATTAAACTCGGTTCCCTTCACCCCACCCGGGACCTCAATTATGTTACCGACACCTGCGCCGGCTTTATAGCGCTGGCCAAGTGCGACGTCGCTATAGGGCAGACCGTGAACATAGGCTCCGGCCGCGAGATAACAATGGGCGATTTAGCAAAGCTGATAATAACGGCCTCCAAGAAAAAAGCCCTGTTAGCCTCCGACAGCCAGCGCAAGCGCCCCGCAAAGAGCGAGGTGGAACGCCTGCTCTGCGACAATACGCTTATACATAAACTCACCGGCTGGGCGCCGAAGGTAAGCCTTGAGAAAGGCCTGTTGAATACTATCGCCTGGTTCAAAGACGCCGAGAACATGAGGAAGTACAAGTCTGATATCTACAATGTCTAAAAAAAGTTTCATACCGCTTTCGGAACCCAATATAACCGGTAATGCTTGGAAATACGTTAAGGAATGTCTGGACACTGGCTGGGTTTCCAGCGCCGGCTCCTATGTTGAGACATTCGAGAGAAAACTTTGTACCTTTACCGGCGCCAAGTATGCCGTGGCAGTGGTCAACGGTACCTCCGGCCTGCAGATAGCGTTGAAACTCTCCGGTGTTGAGGCCGGCAACGAGGTGATAGTTCCTACGCTCACTTTTATCGCCCCCGTAAACGTCGTGCGTTACCTCGGCGCCGAACCTGTGTTTATGGATTGCGACAACTTCATGAACCTGGATCCGGTTAAATTGGGGGAGTTCCTGGCAACCTCGTGTCGGAAGACGGCTAAAGGCACCATAAATAAAAAAACCGGGCGCCTGATAAAAGCCATATTGCCGGTACATATTTTCGGTAATCCCTGTGATATGGCTGCCATAATGACCTTGGCGCGCAAATATGGGCTTAAAGTTATAGAAGACGCCACCGAAAGCCTGGGCTCTTATTACACCGCCGGGAAATACAAAGGGAAGCATACCGGCACCATAGGAGACTTCGGTGTTTACTCTTTTAACGGCAATAAGATAGTTACCACCGGCAGCGGTGGAATGCTTGTTACCTCCGACAAAAAAATGGCTGAAAAAGCCAAGTACCTCACCACACAGGCAAAGGACGATGCTGTGCGTTATGTCCACAATGAAGTGGGCTACAATTTCAGGATGACAAATATACAGGCGGCGCTGGGCGTCTCTCAATTGGAGCAGTTGCCGGCATTCATAAAACGCAAAAAAGAAAATTACTACGAATACAAAAAAGCCCTGGCCGGGGTAAAAGGACTGGAACTGCTGGGTGTGCCGGAGGGGACTTCCCCTAATTATTGGTTTTATTCATTGCTTGTAGACAAAACCGCCTTCGGGTTGGACCGCGAAGCACTTATGTCAGCCTTATCCAAATCCGGCATTCAAACCCGGCCAGTGTGGCATTTAAATCACCTACAGAGGTCTTACAAGGGCAACCAGGCCTTTAAAATAACCCGGGCCGGGTCTTTTGTGGCGCGTGTCCTAAATATCCCTTGCAGCACAGGGCTTACTAAGGCACAGGCGGCACGGGTTGCCGGGGCTATAAAGGCGGCGGGAAACCTACATGGATAAAATTTTAAAAATTCTGATCGGCCCGGAAGATACCATAAAAACGGCCTTCAAAATAATGGACGAGGCGGGGAGTAAAATCGTCTTTGTGGTCGGTAAGGAAAACATTCTTAAAGGTGCGCTTTCTGATGGCGATATAAGGCGCTGGATACTTAAAGGGGGCGACATAAGCGCGAAGGCGAAGGCCGTGATGGCAAGTGCCCCGAAATATCTCCTGGAAGGTTATTCTCAGGAAGAAGCTAAGGAATTGGTTGTTAAATGGAAATTCGAATGTGTGCCAGTTGTCGATGCGCAGAAGCGCATTAAGGGTGCCGTGTGGTGGTATGATTTTTTAGAAAGCAAGTCTAATAAGTACGCGAAATTGAATATGCCGGTGGTCATAATGGCCGGCGGTAAAGGTGCGCGCCTGGCCCCGATAACGCAGATACTGCCCAAACCGCTTATGCCCATAGGCGACAAACCCGTAACCCAGCATATCATGGAGCGTTTCTCCAATTACGGCTGCCGCAAGATATATATGTCGGTGAACTTCAAGGCCAAGCTGATAATGGCCTATTTCAGCGACGTCAGCGGGGACTATGACCTGGAGTTCATCGAGGAGCCGAAGCCGCTGGGCACGGCCGGCAGCCTTTACCTGCTGAAGCGGAAAATAAAGCAGACCTTCTTCCTGACCAACTGCGATGTGCTTGTGGACGCCGATTACGCGGACATAATCAAATTCCACCGCGAGCGAGGCAATAAAATAACCATAGTGGGCTCCATGAAGCACTTCACCATCCCCTACGGCACCTGCGAGATAGAGAACGGCGGCAACCTGCTGGCCGTGCGCGAGAAGCCTGAATATGATTTCCTGGTGAATACCGGCATGTACGTCATTGAGCCGGAAGTCCTGAAGCTTATTCCCGACCAGGCTTTCCTGCACATGACCGAGCTCATCGGGAAATGCCTTAAGAAAGGCGTTAAAACGGGTGTGTATCCTATTTCAGAGAAATCCTGGGCGGATACCGGGCAATGGGAGCAGCTGCAGCAAACGCTGGACCAGATGGGCCTAAATAAATGAAAAAAGTCATGCTCCTATGCGGCGGAGGGCATGCCAAGTGCGTGATAGACGCCATGCGCCTCGGCGGGGAATATACGCCGAACTGCGTGCTGGACATTAAAGAGCGGATCGGTGAAAAAGTCCTCGGCGTAAAAATAACCGGCTCCGACGCGGACCTGCCAGCTTGTTTTAAGCGTGGAATAAAGCTTTGTTTTGTGGCACTTGGCAGTACCGGCGATCCCGCGCGGCGCATAGCGCTATGGAAACTGGCAGTGAAGGCAGGTTTTGAGTTCCCTGCTATTATCCATCCTACCGCAGCGGTTTCCTCCCACGCGGATATAGGCCGCGGGGTATATGTAGGTCCCGGCGCGATAATAAACGCCGGCGCCTCTATAGGTGAGGGCTGTATAATAAATTCAGGCTCTATAGTGGAGCATGACTGTCGCATAGGCGCATTCGTACATATAGCGCCCGGGGCTGTCTTAAGCGGCGGGGTTGTGGTCGGAGACAGGTCTCATTTAGGAACCGGCTGCTCCGTAACGCACGGAGTTAGTATAGGCGAGGATTCCGTAATAGGCGTAGGAAGTGCGGTGATAAAAGATATTCCCGCCCGGATGGTCTGTGTCGGAAATCCGGCCAAGAAAATTAAAAGCAGATGAGAAAACACGTTTTTATAATAGCGGAAGCCGGAGTGAACCATAACGGTTCCCCGGCTTTGGCGAAAAAACTGGCGCTGGCGGCAAAGAAAGCCGGAGCCGATGCCGTAAAATTTCAGACCTTCAAGGCGGAACTGCTGGCCTCTCCTTCGGCACAGAAAGCGGGCTACCAGGTGCGTACTACCGGTGCCGCTGATTCGCAGTTGGCTATGCTGAGGAAGTTGGAACTGAGTCATGATGCGCATTATGACTTGAAAGCATACTGCCGTAAAATAGGCATTGAATTTCTGTCGTCGCCTTTTGATATGGAGAGTGTGGACTTCCTGCAGAAAATGGGTCTCCGGACTCTGAAGATCCCATCGGGAGAAATAACCAATCTGCCGCTGCTGCGCAGGATAGGGGCTTCGGGCCGGAAGATAATAATCTCCACCGGCATGGCCACCCTGGCCGAGGCCGAAGCCGCGCTTAAAGCGCTTTACGCCGCCGGCGCTAAGAAGGCCGACATAACCCTGCTGCACTGCAATACCGATTATCCCACGCGCCTGCCCGACGTTAACCTACTGGCCATGGCCGCCATGGGGGAGAAGTTCGGCCTGAAGTTCGGCTATTCGGACCATACCGAAGGCATAGTCGTGCCATTGGCCGCCGCGGCGCTTGGCGCCTCGGTCATTGAAAAACACCTTACCCTGGACAGGAAGATGGAGGGCCCAGATCACAAGGCCAGCCTGGAACCGGAGGGGTTCGCCTACATGACGGCCGCAGTTCGCGCCGTGGAAGTCGCACTGGGCAGCCCTGAGAAGAAACCATCCCGCTCGGAACTGAGGAATGCGCCTGTAGCACGCAAAAGCATAACGGCCGCCCTGCCTATAGCTAAAGGCGAAATATTTACGGCGGAGAATATAGCGGCCATGAGGCCTGCCGGAGGAATTTCCCCTATGCTGTGGGATTCCGTTCTTGGGAAAAAGGCTAAACGCGATTTTGCGGCCGGTGAGAAGATCCGCCTATGAGAATAGTTTTCATAGGGGCAGTCGAAAGCAGCAAGGCCGCTCTTTCCAAATTGCTAAAGCTTAAGGCTGATGTTGTCGGTGTTCTGGCCCCCGCGAAATCCGATTTCAATTCCGATTTCTGCGATCTGTCCCTTGTCGCAAAATCTGGGGGTATCCCATTTAAGGCTGTAAAGAATATAAATGACCCGGAGAACCTTGCGTGGCTGCGGAAGCTTTCTCCAGATATAATATTTTGTTTCGGGTTTTCCCAACTGCTCAAGACGGACCTGCTGCATTCCGCCCCGATGGGCGTGGTAGGGTTTCACCCTGCCCTGCTGCCGCATAACAGGGGCAGGCATCCTATCGTATGGGCCCTGGCCCTGGGTTTAAAAAACACTGGCTCAACTTTTTTCTTCATGGACGAAGGGGCTGACAGCGGAAAAATATTAAGCCAGAAGAAAGTAACGGTCATTTATACGGACACGGCCCGTACATTGTACGACCGTATCATTAAAACCTCTTTAGGTCAGATTGAGGACTTTCTCCCAAAGCTTCAGAAAGGCACCTTCCGCGCCGTGCCCCAGCGCAGCTCTCTGGCAAATTATTGGCGCAAACGCGGCCCTGAAGACGGCCGGATAGATTTCCGGATGACCAGCAGGTGTATCTATAACCTGGTCCGGGCGCTTTCCCGCCCGTACGTTGGAGCGCATCTGCTCTTTCGCGGAGCAGAAGTGAAGGTCTGGGAGGCCAGGGAGGTTTCTTACAAGCCTGCCAATATTGAATGCGGGAAGGTGATTAGGTCCGGGCGCTCGGGGCTCCTTGTTAAATGCGCCGGGGGTGCAATTCTTCTGGCGAAGCATGAATTCGCGCATATACCTGAAGCCGGAGAATATATTGTATGAACAAAGTCCTGGTAATAGCGGTCCACCCCGACGACGAGACCCTGGGCTGCGGCGGCACGCTCCTGAAACATCTGAAAACCGGTGACGAGACGCATTGGCTTATCGCCACCTGCATGAAAAAAGGAAAAGGATTTACCGCCGCGGAGGTTTCCAAGCGGGCCGGTGAGATAGGGAAGGTCCGCGGGCTATACGGGTTCAAAGGCGTACATCAGCTCGGAATTTCCACTACGACGGCGGACACGCTGCCCATGTCGGCTATCGTTTCCGGGCTTTCCTCGGTCATCAAGAAGGTTCGGCCCGATATTGTTTATCTGCCTTTTATGTGTGACCCGCACAGCGACCACAGGATCCTCTTCCAGGCCGCTTGCAGCTGTATAAAGAGCTTTCGCTATCCGTTCATCCGCAAAGCGCTTATGATGGAGACTTTGAGCGAAACAGAGTTTTCCCCGGCTGTACAGAATATGGCTTTCGTCCCTAATTATTTTACGGACATAACCCCGTTCTTCAGGAAAAAGCTTGAAATAATGAGGATCTATAGATCAGAGCTCTCTAGCCACCCCTTTCCCAGGAGCGAGCGGAACATAGAAGCCTTGGCAACTTTACGCGGGGCATCGTCAAATTGTGAATATGCTGAAGCTTTTATGCTGTTGAAGGAAATTGCGTGAAGAAAATCCACATCTGCGTTTTTACCGGCACACGGGCCGAATACGGCCTGCTGCGGCCCTTTATGGAGCTTGTTCGCAACGATAAGTCCTTGGGGCTGCAGATAATAGTTTCGGGGATGCACCTCTCGCGCAAATTCGGGTATACGTACAGGGAAATAGTAAAAGATGGTTTCAAGATAGATTATAAAGCCATTATGCCGGTCGAGGGCGATTCCCCTTTGAGCCTTTGTTCTTCTGTTGGAGCCGGTCTTACGGCTATAGCGCGAGGTTACCAAAAACTTAAGCCCGATGCTGTCGTTATTCTCGGCGACAGATTTGAGGCACTTTCTGCGGCAATTGCGGCGGTTTTTTTGAGAATTCCCATAATACATTTGCATGGGGGAGAGTCTACTTTCGGCCTAATCGATGAACCTATCCGGCATGCAATTACAAAAATGAGCTGGCTCCATTTTACTTCTACAGAAAAGTATCGAAACAGGGTCATACAACTTGGAGAAAACCCAGAGATGGTTTTTAATGTGGGCGCTATAGGTTTAGATAATATTGCAGGACTAAATCTGCTATCCAGAGCCGAGCTTTGTAAGCAGCTAAATATAGACTTAAACAGCAGAATAGCGGCAATTACATTTCACCCAGTTACATTAGATTCTGAGTCTCCTGGGAAACAATTTTCCTCGCTTCTTGATGCTTTACAGTCTTTCCCTGAAATTTCTCCTATATTTACTATGCCAAATGCTGATCCTGGTAATAGTGAAATAGTGAGACTTATTAATGAATATGTAAAAAAGAATGGTCTTAGGGCTCGGGCCTTTACTTCATTGGGGCAATTACGTTACCTGTCTCTTCTTAAACATTCGGATATTGTTATAGGTAATTCGTCTAGTGGCATAATAGAGGCGCCTTCTTTTTTTATTCCTACAGTTAATATTGGCGATAGGCAGAAAGGCCGGGTGCAAGGGGGGACAATTATCAACTGTTTCCCTCGGAGTTTATCGATTGTTT
>JAUSCK010000138.1 GCA_030651035.1 Elusimicrobiota bacterium | reverse complement strand
GCGCATCATGAAACCCGTCATCGGCGGCAATGAGGGGAAGTTAAAGATCTATGAGATGAACAACCTGGATACAGCCGCCCATGAGCTTATCCTTTTCAAAGCCACGCACCCGGAGGTCCCATGAAACCGAAGACCAAACCCGCAGGCACCGGCATCATTAAATTCACCTCCGTCAAGAATTACATCAATGAAGTCGAAAAGATGCGCATCGGGAAAGACGCCGTCAACAAGTATATCGTCGAATTCGATGATGTGCAGAACGCCGTCATCAAAGAAGCCAAACGCCTGGCCCTGGAAGAGAAGCGCAGCACAATCCTCAAGCCGGACATTGCCGCCGCCCTTGAGAAATACCTCCGCCGGAAGAATCTCCCCTGGACTGAAACGGCCAAAGAAGTCATCAAACACAATCCCACCGACCTGGGGAAGATCTCCAACGCCATCCGCACCTGGATACAAGAGCACGAGAAACCCTTCCAGACAGCCGGCGGCGGGCTGAATAAACTGAACCAGGGCCAGCTCGCCGCGGCAATCGCCGGCAAGTTTAACCTCCAGCTCACCGAAACCGGCGAGATTATAGACTTCCTGATCGCCCAGGTCGCCCAGGACCTGCGTGCCGGCCGCCGTACCTACTTCAGAGGCTTCGCCTCTTTCGTCAAGAAGACACGCCCAGGGCGCCATGTCCGGCACCCCAAGACCGGGCAGCTCATCTGGATCCCGCCCCGGCCGGACGTGGACTTCAACCCGGCTAAGGGCCTATTGAAAGCCAAGCGGCGCTGAGCTCCCCAGATTTACGCCCCCATACAACCGGCGCCGCCCCTTCTCTGTCAGCTACGCCGCCTTCCCGAAAAAACCCATGGTCCACGACGGGTAAGAATTTGATTTACCTGGTCTTACCCATGGGCACCAATTTCGCACAGAAACCGCTATAGCCCGCGTTTTCCTACATAAACATTGACCCCCCCCCCCCAGTTTTGTTAGTATTTTGGTTGTCGTATTTCGGGAGGGGGGGAAGTTAAATGAAAATAATACTTTTATCGGTTTTAGCAATTTTCACGTTATACCATCCAAGCTTTGCCGCCTCGGACTCGGAAGTGTCCAAAAGCCTTGATAAACTGGCGAAGGAACTGGTTTCCACCTATCAAACCGCCCACCCGAAAGAGCGGAAAACCACAATGGCGATATTACCGTTTAATACCAGCGAGGAACTGGCTAAAAGGAAAACAGGCAACGCTTTGGCTGAGCTTTTAACGCATAGCTTTAGGAAATATCCTGATTTTACACTGGTGGAAAGGACTGACCTTAATAAAATTGGGTCTTCTGGGTTTGCTGTGCGTAAATTATAGCGTTTTTCATTGGGGAAATGCTCTCTAAAAACTTGACACGTTCCGCAACAGGCGCTAAAGTGATTGTTATGGACCCTATTTTGAACATCAAAGACATCTATAGCCAG
>JAUSCK010000137.1 GCA_030651035.1 Elusimicrobiota bacterium | reverse complement strand
CCAGTGCTGCCGGCGCATTCGCGGCGCAAGGCTGGACTGGCGGCCGCGCATGGCCGTTACCTGGTTGTTTAAGGATGCCGGCCTGGCCTGCGCCGTCTGCGCAGATCTGGCCGGCCTCCGCTTCGTGAAGAGCGGCCGCGGCAGGAGTGCTGCTTTTGCTGAAGGCAACGGCAGCGCTACTGTCCGCAAGGCCGGTTCGTCGTATGTGAAGCCGAGCACGTCGAAGAAGATTTGGGCGTATTGTGATGACTTTAAAGTCGCTCGTTATAAGGCGCGGCCATGCGGCCCCACGAACCGGGCCGCAGTAGCGGCCGGGCGCCGCGACCTCAGGGCGCGGCGGTGGGGCGAACGGCCGGCTACGCTGCCGGCAGCGCATGGCCGTTACCTGGTCGTTTAAGGCAGCCGGCCTGGTCTGCGCTGTTTGCGCCGATCTGGCCGGCCTCATTATCGTGAAGAGCGGCCCGGGGCGCAGTGCCGGCTTTGCCGCCAGGCAAAGGCGGAGCTGCGGCCGCAAGGGCCGTTTCCGCAGGTCGTAACGGCTAGGCGCTCGTCGTAAAACGCAGGGTAGAATGGCACGGGCACGTCGTGGAAACGCTGTCCTGGCGCATTCTTGTGCGAATTTAAACGGCCATTTCGTCAGAAATGGCAATAAACGCGATTTAAGGGCGATTAAGGGGGGAAGGTCGTTTAGGGCGGAAAAGCGGCGCCTGGAGCCACTGGCGTCGGTTGTATGGGGGCATAAACCTGGGGAGCTAATTCCTTAAGCGAGTTTTCTGTCCCATTGCCCCCAAAACCCCGCCGCTGTGACCGTTAGCCAACCCTTAGCGTACGATTTTTTCCGTTTTCTGAGGGGACCCCAAGTAGGACATAACCCGCGCCATGTCAATATCCGTATTCTTCCCGGCTATCTCGCGGTATTTGGCGGCGGAGATATCCTATTTATTTTCGTTATTGCCATCCACAGAAGTCCGGACGACAAAGGTGTTAGTGTTCGCGACCCTAGAGCACTCTAATCCGCGGCTTTTGAGTAATTGGAGGATGTCGCCCACTGTGGTCTGTTTTAAGGACACGGTGATCTTGGTTTCAGCGGCTTCTTCTGCAATGACAAAGTTTACCTGGGCCTGGGCGGATACGATATCCAGGAAGACCGAAAGAGGGGCGTCCGTCACCCGTATATTCCCCGTCAGCGTTTTGAGAAGCGGATCTTCCATGTCTTGCCGAGTTAATGGTGGAAACGGCACCTTCACAAGGGCTTTCTTAACTACAAAGGAACCATCGCTATCCTGTTTAAATTCAAAACCAGTGGTCCTTGTCATCAACTCCATCAGTTTAGCGGCTGTCGTCTTTCTTACGAAAACCGTTATCGTATGGTATTTGATCAACGGATCCTGTATTTTAAAACTGGTCCCGGTTGCCGACGAAATGTATGCAAGGAAATCTGGAAGCGGGATCTTACTGAATTTGACCGTAATTTCCTTCTCCGCCCCGGGCGCAGTCTCTCCAAAAGCAGCCGGCCCGGCTGCGACAGCCGGCAGGCCGCCCGCGGCCGCCGGACCAAATACGAGGCACATAACCATCAGGATCTTTTTCATACTACATCTCCTAATATGTTCAACCACAGTCTTTCCGGTCACTTGCCGGACCTGGACAACTCCCGCAGTTGCCGCCTGGACTCGGCATAGCGCTGCTCTTCAGACACCGTAAGGGGCCGGGATTTGCCGGAGGCAATTACCCCCTGCACTTTATCACAAAGCGTCTGCCTGAACTCCGGGGACATTACCCAGCCTTTGGAATCATTTTCCAGATCAGAATATGTCATATCCTTGATGCCTGTGATACGCCAGGCCCAATACTCAGCCTCCACGTCTAGTACTTTCCGGTTTATTTCGTCCGCCATTGCTATCTTCTTAAGAAGCCCTGCGGAATACCGGGTCTCTCCCTCTGTCGCTTTAAATAGAGTCTTTTCCGACTCTTTCATTGTTTTTTCCTCAGCTGGGGTAAGAGGACGGGCCTTGCCCGTGGCAACCAGGTCCCTTATCTTAGCCAGCAACTCATCCCGCGTGGAAGGCTTTATGTCCCAGGCGCAGATATATTTTTCAACTTTTTCGTACGGGGCGTCGTTCTTCTTCGAAATGCGCCAGGCCCAGTACATAGCCTCTATGTCAAGGACTTCGCGTTTTATGGCGTCAGTTTTGGACAGGGTTTCCGGCAAATACTGCGGGATCAGGGCGGCGGAATAATCCTTCATATCCCTTTCCGAGGGGGTCATTTTTAGCACAAACTTCTGACGGTCCGTATTGCCTATACGTATCTCCAGGGGACGGCCGATAACCCCGACAATAACCGGTTTTGCAATAAGCTTGCGCACAGGTTTACCATCGATCTCCTGCATTTCGTAGACAAAAGCTTCAATTTTCACCATTTTGTCTTCAAAGGAAGAGGTCTTAACCTGTAATATAGTATTTCCCGATTTTAATTCGCGCATTTCCCCATCCGTGGAAACCAGCACACCAGTCATTTCCGGGGAATCCAGCAGCTTAACCGAATACTGGCTGGAGAAAATTCTTGCAAGCCGGTCCTTTATGCTTTGCGCAACTCCGGGGATACAAAGAACCACGGCCAGCGAGGCTGCCGCGAAGGCCACAGCCCGCAGACTCCTGTATTTAGGGGCAGCGTTCCGGGTCGGTTCTATTGCTATACGTACCCGCGGCCAAAGGTCTGGGCACTTCTTTTTTTCTATATTGGAGCAGAGATCATTAAAGACGGTTTCCATATTATTCTTATCCATAAATTCCTCCTTTAGACTGTCGGCGCGAGTCCGCGCTTGAAATATTCCGGATATCGGGGAGACAGATCCAGCATAAGCCGCTCGCGGGCTTTGAATAACCTTAGACTGACCGCATTGGGCGTAAGCCCCATCGTGCTTGCGATGTCTTTAGCCGGTTGATCATGCAAATGGAACAACACGAAGGGGGCCTTCATGTCTTGCGGTAATCGGGAGATGGCCTCCTCAAGATCTTTTCTGATGGCATCGCCGGATATTTTGTCGTCCGGTGAAGAGTTATGCTCTTCCGGCTCCTGCGTCGTCCCTACTGCGCCCGGCTCTATCTCGTCAGCGTATGACAAAAAGGGAAGAAAGGTCCGTATTCTCTTCCGCCTAAGCCGGTTTCTGGAGATATTTAATGTGATTGTATAAGCCCAGTTGGGAAAGGAAAGGGTTTTATTGAAATCGGAAAGGGAAGAGAATATTTTAATAAACGCTGTCTGAACTATATCCTCGGCTTCTGTGCCGTTTCCTGTAAGTCTGTACGCCAGGTCATAAAGCCGGTCTTGGTGCCGGTGTACTATCTGCCCAAAAGCGTCCGTGTCTCCGGCCAAAACGGCGTCTACTGTTTGAATGTCAGGGTCAATCATGTTCTCCTCCTACTACTAGTATATACCCTCGAAGGCGTAAAATCTTTCCAGCTGAAGTCGCCTGCTAATTTTTCTGGTGGATTCTAGACCTCCTGCTTTTAGGGGTATAGACGGTCGTTTTCGCCGGGAAAATATCTACTGGCGCTGCCGGCGACGGCTTGATAGGTATGTAAAACTGGGGAACTCAATTGCGGCTGGTCTTCTTTATGACGCTAAGAGTCTTCAAAAGGCCCTTGGCCGGGTTGAAGTCCACGTCCAGCCGGGGCGGTATCCAGATGAGTTGCCCGGTTTTGGGGTGCCGGACATGGGGCCACGTCCACCTTCACGTTTAGGCAAAAGGTTCCAGGTACTCTTACACCTGTGCCGGATGATCGGGCGATTACTTTTCCGGATGTAAGTTTTTGTGGCCCCATTTCGTAAGCCACTCCAGGAGAGGTATAAGGCTGCGGCCTTTCGCTGTAAGCGAATATTCCACCTTCGGCGGGATCTCCATGTGGATCTTCCTGTTTACAAGCCCGTCGCGCTCCAGTTCCCTCAACTGCTGGGTAAGAACCCTCTGTGAAACCTCATCCATAAGCTTGCGCAGCGCGTTGAAACGGTGCGTTTCGCCCCATAGATACCAGAGGATCAACAGTTTCCATTTGCCGGAAACCATTTTCTGTACCCGCACCATGGAACAGACATGTTTTTTTACAGGCGGCATAGTTATCCTTGTTCTCATAGCGATGGTATACTTTTAGATACTATATAACATTATTGTGCGTACTTGCGGGTATGGATACGAAATCGTAAGATTTCTGAAAGACAACGGTTCGGAGGAAAACTTATGAAAAAGACCGACAACAGACCTTACATTATCTGCCACATGATCCCTTCCTTGGACGGCCGTATAGTAACGCGCGACTGGAAACTGCCCCGCGCGGCTTACGGCCAGTACGACACAACCGCGGCTACCTTCAAGGCGGACGCCTGGATGGTGGGGAGGGTATCCATGGCGCCCTATGCCGGCAAGCCGCCCTCCGCTCCGGCAAAAGCCGTCTCCGCAGTCCCTGCCGGCGATTTCGTTGCGGAGCATAAGAGCCGCTCTTTCGCCATAGTACTTGACCCATCAGGGAAGCTCGCGTTCCGCGCCGGGCACATAGATGGCGAACATGTAATCTCGGTAATTACCGAAAAAGCCTCTTTGAGCCGGAAGGCCGCATTGCGCGCGGCGGGAGTTTCATACCTTATCGGCGGGAAAGAGACCATAAGCCTTGTCCTCGTTATGCGCAAGCTGCGTATGAAGTTCGGGATAAAGAGGCTGTTGCTGGAAGGCGGCGGCAAGATCAACGGCACAATGCTTAAAAGCGGCCTGATAGACGAACTCAGCGTTCTGGTGGCGCCGGCGGCGGACGGAAGGATAAACCGACCCACCTTGTTCGACGCGGGAGTGGAAAGCGCTTCGGTAACCGGCCTGAAACTTATAGCGAACAAAACACTCAAGGGCGATGTGGTCTGGCTGCGGTACAGGGTGGTCTGATAGATAATTCAAGGAGATACATATGAAAAAGAATATTTTCAGCGTACTGTCAGTTTTATTTTTGTCGGCGGTTTCCTGCCAGGCATATCCGATAAATATTCCTAGCAGTATACTTAAGACGCATACCGAACCTTTTATTTCTCACCGCGGCGACGGCCCTTTCGACACCGCACTGGCCCTGAATGTAACCTGTGAACCGGTAAGACGGGCGCGGATCCAAATAACCAATGCCCTGAATATGTATCTGGACTACTTCAAAGGCTGGAACCCGCAGGGTGAGGCGCATGTCACTGTAATTACTCCGGTAGAGTACTGGCAGGCGCTCAGGCGCTATATCTCAATAGATGAGATAGAAGCCATTGCGCTGCGAAATAATGTGCAGGGTTCTGACTTCAAGGTTCTCGGCGTGGGCAGCGGGAAAGCCGTAGTGGACGGCAGAACCGAGGAAACCTTCTTTTTTGTGGCTGAGTCCTCCAATCTCAGGCGCATCCGGCAGCAGATCTATAGTAAATTCCTGGAAAATGGCGGCAGGCCGGGAGCCTTTTCACCCGGAGATTTCTATCCGCACATAACAATAGGCTATACCAAAAGGGATTTGCATATACAGGACGGGGTTATTAAGGATATGCCGCACTCTGAAGACAAAAGATTCGAAGTGTCTATGTTTTAAGGAATTTATATAGTATTTTACTTATATCTTTTGAGAGCCAGACAGCGGTGGATTTAAGGGGAGGAATCAAAACATGAAAACCATAATGAAACCTTGGACTTACTGTTTAGCTGCTGCAGGCCTTCTGTGCCTTTCGGCCGGGCTTTTTGCCGCAGGCGCGGCACAGGCCTTTGACCTCGCCCTAGCTAAAAAGCTGGCGGCCAAGGCCGGGGAACATGCCGTTAAGAATGGTTGGAAAATTTCAATAGCGGTGGTTAACAGCGAGGGGAACCTGGTTTACTTTGAAAGGGCCGACGGGGCTTTCCCGGGAAGCATTGAGGCCGCTATCGAAAAGGCAAAGTCGGCCAATGCGTACCGGCGGCCGACAAAGGTTTTCTCCGACAGCGTAAAGCAGGGGAATACCGGCATAGTAACCCTGAAAAACGTCGTGGCGGTAGAAGGTGGGCTGCCGATAGTGCTGGAGGGGCTGCATGCGGGGGCCATAGGGATCAGCGGGGCGCGTGCCGCAGAAGATGAAGCGTGTGCGCAAGCCGCGCTGAATTAGCGCTCCGGGGCCAGTGGATCAATACCTCAAAAATATTGAGATACCGTCGTTTCAATCATGCTCTGCGGGTAAGCGAATTGATAAACGGGCGGACTATCGTAACTGGTAGAGAGATTAAAGTGATTCGTGTAATTTTCTTAATAACATTGTTGGGTGGAAGGTCGTATAGGCCGGGAAAGCGCCTCTAGGAGCCGCCGGCGCCGGTTGTATGGGGGCGTAAACCTGGGGAGCTCAGCGCCGTTTGGCTTTCAGAAGGCCCTTGGCCGGGTTGAAGTCCACATCCGGCCGGGCCGGTATCCAGATGAGCTGCCCGGTCTTGGGGTGGCGGACCTTGTGGCCGGGGTGGACGACCTTAACGAAAGAGCCGAAGTTCCTGAAATAAACCCGCTCGTCTTTCCTGAGGCTGCCGGTGATCTTGGCGAGTATCGAATCTATGATCGCGGCAGCGTCAGGTTCGGAAAGGAAGAACTCTTTGGCTATCGCTTGGGCGAGCTGGCCGTGATTCATTTACGCCTCTTGGTGGACTCGTGCGCGGGATCCATTCCAGGATGGTCTTGGATATCTTCCCCAAGTCGGTGGGGTTATGTTTAATAACCGAGGCCGCGGTCTGGTCCCAGGTGAGGTCGGTCTTCTTTAAATACTTTTCTATGGCCGCGGCCATGTCTGCTTACTTGTAGTCCGTAAAAGGGCTGTTTCCGTAAGCTTTTTCCTTAATTTGCTCTTTCCGCTGCTTGAAACTTTTCAGAAAAAGTTCCCTTTCCTTTATCTACCAATAATACAAAAAAACCGGTGTATTTCTTTATAATTAAAGAAAGGCCTTCTGCGCCCGGTTGTCGCCGGGCGCGCTGTAGAGGAGGGAGTGCTTGGCTTAATCGTCAGCCGGGGCGGGTTCTATGGCTTCGGCCGCTTGTTGAGCATAGCTCGTTGTGCGGCACTAGCATAGCTTCGTAATCAACCCGCGGGTCCAGTTGGCACTGTTCGTCCGGCGGGCCGCAGGCGTGTTCATACAGCGACGCTTGCGCGGACAGACTCGCTGCCGCTTATTGCGACCATCCGGGATAAACCATCGCTTACAATACTGGCACCGCTTTTTAGATTTCAAGATGGGCTGTCCTCCTGGCCGCAAATGCGTCCAAGAAAAGATTACCCAACGTGATGTGTAAGGTAAAGAGAAACGGGCAGGATCTAAAATTGCGCCGCGGCAGGGATGGGGAATCTAAACCGCTGCTGCTGTGGGGATTCTATAACCGCTGGAATCTGGGGAATTTACCGGCGCCACTCTCAGTGTGCTGAACAAATTGTGATAGCTTCTTCTTTGCCAGGCCACCCGTGGCGCTCGGGGGGCTAACCAGGGCGCCGGTTGGTTTTGCCCTTATGCGTCTTCTCGC
>JAUSCK010000114.1 GCA_030651035.1 Elusimicrobiota bacterium | reverse complement strand
ACATAATGTCAGTATGGGGTGTCAAGAGGCCGGAAAGCAAAGGTGCGAAGAATATTTTTACAGGAAAGCTGGCTACAGAGGGGATTAGGTGCGAAAAATCACTTACTCTTCACGGCTGAAAAAGGCGGGGCGGAAATGGGTGCACTCCACTTCAAACTTTAACCTGGCTCCGTTTTACTTCGGAGTTGGCGCCGTGCAGTAGAACAGTATGCCGGTGAGAACCTTTTCGGCCTGGGCCTCGTCCACGCCCCGGCAGTGGGTCTTCAGCAGGTCCCGGAACTCCTTAAGGTCTAAGGCGGATTTCCGCACCAGCAGCGTATCGGTGTATAGCATCAGGGCCTTGTAGGAGGCGCCGCGGGCGGGCAGCTCGCTCTCCAGCAGCGCGCGGTAGAAGTTCTGCGCTTTCATGAAATGATTCTTGGCCACGACCCTGTCGGCGCCCTCGCCGGAAAAAGCTTCGAAGAGGTCGAAGCTGGTCTCCGCCTCGTCCAGCAGCTTCGGCGAGGAGCAGACCAGGGTAATAAAGGCTGCGGCTGCCTGCTTTTTCTCTTCCAGGGTGGGCCCGGCCGCTTTTCTTGCCGCCTCTTCCGCGACGGCCCGCGCCTTGTTCACGGCGGCCAGCTCGGCCTCCACCTCCGCTTTTGATTTTCCGCAGCCAGCCAGCAAAGCCGCGCCCACTATAAGAGCAATTATATTTTTATTCATAAATTCCCCGGTCCGTAGCTATTCACCGCGGCTGAAAAAGAAAAGTTTCGGTCCCGCCCTTGATATATTACCAAACCGTCCCCGGTAAAACAAACGACCTCACTCCGCCTTTTGCCTTATTTTATAAGCCGGGCCTTCATCTTGCGGATGGACAGGTAGGCGACGGCGGCGGTCAGGACCAGGATGTAGAGCAGGTCCCAGAGCAGCGCCGGGCTCAGGCGGTTGAAAGTGGCCGCGCGGGTAATGTTGACCAGGTGGGTGAGCGGCAGCAGGTTCGCGGCCAGCCTCACCCAGGCCGGCATGCCGTCGAGCGGGAAGAAAGTTCCGCTGAACAGGAACATCGGGTTGATAAAAAGGAAAATAGGCAGGTTCAGGTTATCGATGTACGGCGCCAGGGCCGCGAACAGCAGGCCGAAAGAAGCGAACATCAGCCCCGCCAGCGCCGCCAGCGGCAGGATCACCAGGCTTGAAGGGTAGGAGGCCAGGCCGAACAGCGTGACTATAAGCAGTATGGCCGCGCCGGCGAACGCGCCCTTGGTGGCGCCCGAAAGGATCTCGCCAGCCAGGATATCCTCGGCGGAGAGCGGCGTGGTGATCACGGCGTCGAAGGTTTTCTGGTAGCGCAGGCGCACGAAGGCGCCGTACATGGTGTCGAAAGTGGAATGGAACATTATGCCCACGGCTATCATGCCGGGGGCCAGGAAGGTAAGGTAGTCGTAAGCCCGGCCGTCGAAGTTTATCTTCTGCACATAGGCGCCGAGGCCGATGCCGAAGGCCAGTATGTAGAGCACCGGCTCAAGGAGCGGCGGGATGATGTTGGTCTTCCAGGTGACCAGCGACACGTCCACATTGCGCCGCCACATGTGCCAGGCGCGGTAAGAGATGTTCTTCAGGATGAAGGCGTTATTCATCGCGCAGATGTTTCCCGGTGAGCTTCAGGAACACATCCTCCAGGTTGCCTTTGCCGTCGAGGTGCTTCTGTATGAGCTGCTTCGGCGTGCCCTGCTCCACGATCTTTCCCGCGTCGATTATCACAAGCCGGTCGCACAGCAGCTCGGCCTCCTCGATGTAATGCGTGGTCAGCAGCGTGGTCAGGCCGTTGCTCTTCATCCCGCGCACCTCTTCCCAGATCTGGCGGCGGGACTGCGGATCCAGCCCGGTGGTGGGCTCGTCGAGGATCAGCACCTTCGGCTTGTTTATCAGCGCGCGGGCCAGCAGCAGGCGCTTCTTCAGGCCGCCGGAGAGGTCCTCTATGGGGCGGTCCAGCTTGTCGTGCAGGTGAAAGCGGCTTATCAGTTCTTCGGCACGCTTTTTCGCTTCGGCGTAGGGGATGTCGAAATAGCGGGAATAGACTACCAGGTTCTTTAAAACCGAGAAATCGGGGTCCAGGTTTATCTCCTGGGGGCAGACGCCCAATATGTATTTAATCCCGCGCGGGTCGTTGTTGACGCTCAGGCCGTCGACGGTAATGTCGCCGCCGCTCAGGGGCAGGGCGCAGGTGAGCATCTTCACGGTGGTGGTCTTGCCGGCGCCGTTCGGGCCCAGCAGGCCGAAGCATTCCCCCCGGCTGATCTCGAAATCGATGCCGTCCACGGCGCGCAGCTCGCCGTAGTTCTTGCGGAGGTCGGTGACTTTTATAACAGGCGGCATGAGTATACTCTATAAAAAAACCCGGGGAAATGAATATTCTCCCGGCCGGCTACTCCGGGCCAAGGCCGGCTTCATACTTATTCAGGGTTTGGAAGAGCTCCAGGCCCCGGCTCGCCGGCTCAGCGCTCTTGCCGGCTTTCTCAAGGCCGGCCGAGAACCACCCGTGCGCCCATTTGGCGCGCGGGTATTTTTCCCAGCCGGCGGGAAAGGAGGCCAGCATTTTGCGTATCGCCAGCTCCGCTTTATCTCCGATCTCTTTGTACTGCGCAGGAGGCGCGGAAAGAATATTCATTACGGAAATAGTCGTCTTGCACCGGCTTACCAGCCCCCGCAGAAACTGCTCCCATTTGGCGTCCTTAGCCGCGTCCGCCGCCGGGGCGCCGGCCAGAACCTCGCCGCCTTCCCCCTCCGCCTGCGGAGCGCGCGGGTCGAAATTGCGCACGCGCTCCAATATCTTGTAATAGCGCTGCCTCTCTTTTTCCCCCACGCCGGACAGGCCGCCCGCCAGCTGCCCGTTTATGTGGTCCGCCCACAGCATGTCCCTGTAATCCGGGATGTATTGCCCTTTCTTATACAAATCCGGGATAAGCAATTTTACACGCTCCTCCAGCCCCTCCAGCGTGCCGGCGGCCTTGTCCGTGGTCCCGCGCAGGTGGAAGCGCGGCTCACCTTCCTTTACAAAGACCAGCGCGGCCTCAAGCACTTTAACACGCTCCGCGCCGGCCAGCCTGCCGGCCTCGCAGGCATTTATAGCCCGCTGGTAAAAACCAAAATTTTCCATCCACAGGTCATAGCGCGCCTCGTCGCTTTCCTGCTGCGCCGCCTCCAGGGCGCTCTTTACCTCTTTTTCTTTTGTTGCGAGTCCCGCCAGCAGCGGGTCTGCTTCCCCGTCGTTGAGCTCTTTGGCTTTCACTTCCGGGCGCTCAAGATATTTTTCCTTCGGCACGGGGCGCGGGTCGGGCCACGGGATCTTTTTCAGCGCGGCAAGCAGCTGCCCGGGCACTACGGCCTCCGCCTCCGGCTGGGCGTCCCAGTAAGCCTCCCTCGTCTGGTCCCGGACCTCTTTTTTCAGGGCAGACTCCGCCGCCAGGGTCTCCGCCGCTTTTTTAGATTCCTCCATAAGCGACTCAAGAGACTTTTTTCCGGCGGACCAGGCCGGGGCGGTAAAAAGCAGCACGGCGATCATCAGGATGTTCATAGCTCAGTACTCCATTATGGCGTTGACTTTTTCTTTCCGCTCTTTGCGCTCTTGCGCGCTATGCCGGCTGTTTCAGCCAGGAACGGCGGGCCGCTCACGGCCTGAAGAAGTAGAAGGCGGCGAGGATAAGGGCCGCCAGCCATAAGGCCCAGCCGGAAGAGGCGGGCTTAAGCGGCCCGGAACGGAAGGGTTCGGAATGCAGCCCGGGGCTTCCCCCGGGTGCGGCCGCCCCGGACGGCGGGAAGGGCGCGCCCGGGGCGCCGGGCTTGGGCTGCCGGGATGCCTTGACCAGCAGCTCGACTAACCCCACCAGGCCCGACCCGCCGGGGAGCAGGAGATCCGCAAGCGCGGCTTCTTTCCGGGCGCCAGGGCTCTCTTCGCCGGTTCTCCGGGCTTCCATTTTCGCCCTCAGCAATTCGCGCAGATGTTCCGGGACCTCTTCCGGGTTATCGTATTCCTCGTCACTGAAATCTGATATTTTTTTTTCTTCGTTTTCCATATTCCCCTCTTCTCTACGCGGGGTTATTCCGCGCGGGCTCTTTCGGCGCGGGCTCCTTATTAACAGCCGGCCCGTTTATAAGATTTACGCCCAGGCCGCCGATTTTACCGCCTATCAGGACCAGGAAGAACATCAGCAGAAAGGCAAGCGACAGGTTGGCGAACCTGTTTATATGCGGCGGCAGCGGCACGTTCACGGTCGCGCCGGTAGGCATGGTCAGCGTTATCGCGCTGTCGCCTTCAAAAGCCTGCGGCGGCTCCATGGTGCCGTAAATAACCTTCCACAGCATCACCGCGCTGGCTATAAGCAGGCCCAGCCCGCAAACAAGCAGAAGATAACCTATTTTTTTATCCATATTGCGATTTCCCTTAACGCACAAAGTAAAGCATAAGAAAAGCCACCGGTAAAGCGCCTGCTGCCCGGGCTCAGCCCCGGCTGAAAAACGCTTTCAGGGCGGCCAGTGTCTGCACCCGGGGGCAGCGGGGGATGGAGCGCAGGAACTTGGCGCCGTAGCGCTTGGTCTGTATCCTGGGGTCCAGCACCACCACCGCGCCGAAATCGGTTTTGCTGCGGATAAGCCGGCCGAAGCCCTGGCGGAATTTAACTACGGCCTTGGGCAGGGAATACTCGTTGAAGACGTTCAAACCCCTGGCCGTCATCCATTCCTGCCGGGCTTCTTCAAGCGGGGTGTCCGGCGAGGCGAAAGGCAGCCTGACTATGACCACGCAGGCCAGCGCCTGCCCGGCCACGTCTATCCCCTGCCAGAAAGTGTCCGTGCCGAACAGTATGCCGTTCCCGGCGCGCTTGAACTCGGCGAGCAGGTGCTGCGGAAGCTTCTCGCCCTGCTTGAACAGCGGCCGGCCCGGGAACTTGCCGGCCAGGGCGCTGAAAGCCTTCTCCAGCAGCTGCCAACTGGTGAACAGGAAAAAGATCCCCCCCTCCACGGCGGCAGGGAGCATTGCGCATTCCTTGATCACCGCGGCCTCGTAGCCCGGCCCGTCCTGCGGGTCGGGAATCTCCGGCGGCAGGAAGAACACGGCCTGCTTTTCATAATCGAAAGGCGAATCCAGCAGCAGCTCGGAAGGCTTATCCAGCCCCAGCCTGGCTTTTATCATTTCAAAAGAGCCGTCCACGGCCAGCGTGGCGGAGGTGAGGATCACCGGGTACCCCTCCTCAAAAAGCTCCTTGCGCAGCGCGTCGGACACGTCCACCGGGGCCCGGTGCAGGGAGGCGGCCGGGTTCCTCTTTGAATAAGAGACCTCCGCCCAGTAGGCGTGCTCCGCGCTTTCGCATTTCAGAAAAACGTTCACCTGCTCGGCCAGCGCCAGGCACCTTTTTAAATAGCCTTTTATCTCGGCCTCTTCCAGGTCGGACTGGCTGTAGCCTATGGCCTGGGACAGCAGCACCGTAAGGGCGAGCAGCGGCTGGGCCAGGGTGTTGGGCACTATGGCGGGCTCGCGCAGGCGCTTGGCTTTCGCCGGGACCTTCCCGGAGAAGGCGCCGAAGCCCAGTTTCCCGGTTATGTCGTGGAACAGGTCCCTGGAGGCGAACTGGACGTCGCCCACGGCCTGGCGCATGTCGGCCAGCCAGTTGGCCGGCGGGTTCTTCAGCCTCCTGGCCAGTCCCCTGCCCGACTTCGGGTTATAGATATCGTCCACCAGGCGCTTGACCTGCCTCTCGTTCACGGAGAAGCCCAGGAAGGCGGCGGCGACCTCTTCGAGGTTGTGGGCCTCGTCGAAGATGACCGCGTCGAAGGCGGGGATCGGCATCCCCGCGAAGAAAAGGTGCTGGTTCACCACCAGGATATCCGCCTGCTTCGCCAGCGCGATGTCCCGGCGGTACAGGCAGGCCTCCCTGAGGGCGCACTTCCTGCCCAGGCAGCTGTCGGGATCGCGGCAGACCTCTTCCCAGACCCGCTGCGCCACCTTGAGCGGGATCTCGGAGCGGCACCCGCTGGCGCCTGTCTTCGCCCACTCGCGCAGTTCCGCCGCGGAGGCCTGCTCGTCGGAACTGTCGAACAGGTCCGACTGGTGCGCGCCGGACCGCGCCAGCCTTGAAAGGCAGAGGTAGTTCGCCGACCCCATCAGCAGGAAGTACTTCAGCGGCAGCCCCCGCTCCGCCAGCATCGCCTTGACGACGGGCAGGTCTTTTTTCACCAGCTGCTCCTGCAGGGCTTTGGTATGAGTGGCCACCACTACTTTCTTCTTGTCGCGGACGGCCCAGAGGGCCGAGGGCAGCAGGTAGGCGATGGACTTCCCGACGCCGGTGCCGGCCTCCACCACAAGGTGCCGCCTTCCGGCGATGGCCGCATAGACGGCGGCGGCCATTTTCTCCTGCTGCCTGCGGGGCTCGAAATTCTTTATCGCCCGCTCAACCCCTCCGCCGGGCGCAAAAAAAGAGGCCGGCCCGGCGGCGTCGGTTTCAGGCTGGCTGCTTTCCTTTGTAGACATTGTTTAGGCGGCTTACTTGATGGTCAGTTAAGAACGGGGAAAACCGGGCTGTCACAGTTATCTGTAAGCGCGGGGGCGGGATCCCTTACCAGGGCGCTGTTGTCGCGCAGCCATTTGCGGCGCGCCTTATAGTCGGGGCAGGCCGCGCGGACCAGGTCCCAGAACCTTTTTGAATGGTTCATCTCGCGCAGGTGGCAGAGCTCGTGTATCACCACGTAATCCAGCGCCTCCGGCGGCGCGGCGGCCAGGCGCCAGTTGAAATTAAGGTTCTTCCTGCCGGAGCAGCTGCCCCAGAGGGTGCGCTGGTCTTTTATGAAAACCCGGCCGTATTCCAGGCCCAGGGCCGCGGCCCAGTGCCCGACCCGGGCGGTGATCATTTCTTTGGCGTTCCCCCGGGCGGCGGCGGAGACCTTCGGGCGGCGGGCCCGCGGGGCGGCCCGTCGGTAAGGGCGGGGCGCCGGAAAAATCTCCGGCAGCTCGCGCGAGAGCCCGTTGAGGAAATGCCGGACGTCGCGGCAGATATCAGTTATAGACATTTGATGAGGGTTCGGTTATGGATCGCGGGGCCGCCATACCCAATTATAACAAATGGCGGGGCGGAGGCTTTGGGAGGAAAGCTGCGGGGCGCCGCGGGTTCAGCGCTCGACGTCGTCGTTATCGTCGAAAGAATCCGGTTCCGTCCTGGGAGGCACGGTCACCACCTTCCAGAAGAAGTAGATGGTGAACGCGGTAACAGTCACCTCGGCCACGACCAGCATGAACAGTGCGCTAGGGCTCATACCGCCACCTTCTTTTTATTAGCTGCATACACGAGGGCCGAGATCGCGGCGAACAGCGATACCAGCAGGATGCGCGCCAGGAAGACGTACATGGTTATCTTCTTCGTAAGCGTCGCCCAGATCTCGGGCAGGCTGCCGATAAAGACCACGAGCAGGAAAACCGGGGTCACATATTTTATTATGTATTTGAACGCGTGCGGCACCGCGATATCAGCGCTGTGAGTGATCTCCTTCCAGCCTTTTTCCATCCCGAACACCCAGGCGAACAGGATTATCTCGGCTATCGCGAAGATCACCAGGGAGATAGTGCCCACCCAGTAGTCAAACTCCCCGAAAGCCTCCTGCGACAGGACGCAGGGGATGCCCAGCAGGAGCACCGCGAAGCCGAAGGTCCAGGCCGCCTTGGTACGGCCCCAGGCGAAATTATCCTCCATGAAGCCCATGCACGGGGTGCCCATGGCCAGCGAGGAGGTTATACCGGCGAAGAACAGGAGGCCGAACCACATCACCCCGGCCGCGGCGGAAAGCGCCGGGCCCCATTGGGCGAAAAGGTAAGGCAGCGTCATAAAGCCCAGCCCGAAGCCGCTTCCGCCTTTCGTCATTTCGACAACTTTATCGATGCCGAGATACCCGACGGAGATGGGGATGATGATCGCGGAGCCCAGCACCACCTCGACGAACTCGTTCATCCAGCCGGCGCTCATGGCGTTCAGCGCGATGTCGTCCTTGTACTTCACATAAGACGCGTAGCACTGGATGCTGCCCATCCCGAGGGACAGCGTGAAGAAGATCTGGCCGGCGGCGTTGCGCCAGACCACGGGGCTCCAGATGGAGCTGAAGTCAGGCTGCCACAGGTAGTTCAGTCCGACGACCCCGTCATAGACCGCCCCGTTGGTTCCGGCCGGGAGGGTTACCCCCCTTATGGCCAGGATAACGCCGAACAGCAGCAGGAGCGGCATGCCTATTTTAGAAGCCAGTTCCACGCCGCCTTTCAGGCCTTTGGAAAGTATCCAGGTATTAAGCAGCAGGCATACGATCCAGAAGATGACAGGTTCCGGGGTGCCGAGCCCTATATAGGAATTAAAGAAAGCGGCGACTTCGGCCTGCGACTTACCCAGGAAATGGCCGGCGGCGGAATGATAGGCCCACGACATGGTCCAGGATTCCAGGTAGCAGTAATAAGCGGCGACCGCCAGGTTGGTGAATATTCCGAAAACCCCCAGGTATTTCCAGTAAGATTGTTTACCCATGTGCTGAAAGATGAACGGGGTGCTGTGCTGGCCGAACTTGCCGCCGTAGCGCCCCATCGCCCATTCCACGTAAAGCAGCGGGATCCCCATAAGCACGAAGCACGTCAGGTAAGGGATAATGAAAGCGCCGCCGCCGTTCTGGATGGCCTGGGCGGGAAATCTTAAAAAATTCCCGAGCCCCACCGCGCTCCCGGCCATTGCCAGGATCAGCCCCGTCCTGGAACCCCAGGTTTCTTTTTGTTTAATTGACATAGTAAGTTGTTAGTCCTTCACGACCCGCCCGCGCATCCGGCAGCAGCCGGCCGCGGGCTTTATCCCCGCGGCTGTTTTGTTTTGCTTCGCTTAACCTACTTCTTCGCGGCGGTCAGCATCGAGTACAGCTTGTCCGTGGCGCCCTTTATGCCGCTGGTGACGCCGGCTACCATCCCGGGATCCCAGTCCTTCTTCTCGGCGCGCAGGAAGCTGGTCTTGTCGACGCGGTTGTCGAAGCGGCCTATGGGGATGTGGAACTTCCGGCCCTGCGAGGTGACCGTGACGGTGCCGGGGACTTCGGAGTTCTTCTCAAGGTGATCCATATCGTCGCAGCCGTAGTCGTGCAGCATGACTTCCATCGGCACGCCGTGGTGCAGGATGGAGCCCGGGTCGTCGGGGTTGGTGCGGGCGGTGTTCTTCCGGCGGCTTTCCTCGGGGGTCACCCACACGTAAAGAATGACGGCCCTCCTGAGTATTTCCGGGTCAAGTTCGCCCAGCGAATACTCGTAGCCCAGCGGCGACGGCAGCGGGAAGGCCGATTTATCGGGGCCGCCGCGGGCGGCCTCCATCACTATAGTTTTCCCCTCGAAGGAAGCGGGGTAGGCGGCGTGCTTCTCGTCCAGCATGGCGCGCGCCTCTTTTTCAAGGGCGGCGGACACGGCTTCCCAGGAGGCCTTGTCCAGCCCGGCCAGGCGCGGGGCGATCTTGGCTTTCTCGGCGGCCCTGTCCAGGCGGCGCATCAGGAGCTCGGCGGCGGAATCGGTCTTTGCCACGCTCTTCCTCATCAGGTCGCGATAGTCCTCGTTAAGGAGGTGTATCAGCGTGCCCCAGTCCCTGGTGTCCTGGAAAGGCCTGTCGCCGGCCTTGAAGAACACGCGGCCCAGCCCGAGCTTCACCAGCTCGTCGTCGGCGCGGCGCATCATGTGCACGTAGGGAAAGTCGTCAAGCTGCAGGTTGGCGCCTATGTGAAAGTCCTTCTTAAGCCTCTCGGGCTCCACATTGGCCAGGAAGCGCCTGACTTCGGACTTGCCTGAAGCCGGCAGGGCCAGCAGAAGCACTATGTCAAATATTTCGCTCATTGTTTCCTCCTAACGGGATGCAATATCTAAATTCTAAACAATATCAGGAGAAAAGTAAACCGAGTATCTCCAGGCCCTTAACAATTTATATAATTTTGTTATTATGCTCCCTATAGATATAATGTGGATTGTTTTTGTAGTTACCGCCACCGTGCTTTTTGTGGCGGACATAAAGCTTTCAGCCGGCCGGGCGCACGAGATAACCCGCAAAGAGGCCATGATGCTCTGCACCTTCTGGGTGATAGTGGCAACGCTGTTCGGCTTCCTCACCGGGCACATGCTGGGCTTCAATAAGATGCTCGAGTTCTTCACGGCCTATGTCATCGAGTATTCCTTATCGATGGACAACATGTTCGTGTTCATCATGATCTTCGCCTACTTCGGCATCCCCAGGAAGTACCAGCCCAAGATCCTCACGTGGGGCATACTGGGCGCGGTGTTCATGCGCCTGGTCCTTATCTTCACCGGGGTCAAGCTTATCAGCACCTTCAGCTGGCTCATTTACGTCTTCGGCGGCGTGCTTATAATTACTGCTATTAAGATGATGGTGCAGAAGGACGGAGAGCTGGACCCCGGCGCCAACCCGGTGCTTAAACTGCTGGCGAAGATCATCCCCATCGACAAGGAGCCCACTGACGGCGAGTTCTTCGTGCATCGCCGCATCTGGCACGCCACGCCGCTGTTCGCCACGCTGGTGGTGGTGGAGACCTCGGACCTGATCTTCGCCGTGGACTCCATCCCCGCCGTGCTGGCCATCTCCACGGATAAGTTCATAGTCTACACCTCCAACGTCTTCGCCGTGGTGGGCCTGCGCTCGCTGTATTTCCTGCTGGCTTCGATCATGGACCTGTTCCGCTACCTTAAGGCCGGGATCTCCATAATACTGTTATATGTCGGCGTGAAAATGATCCTCTCCGGCTATATACACATCAACCCGCTGGTGTCGCTGAGCGTGGTGCTCGGGATACTGGCGATCTCAATGCTGCTGTCGGTGGTCATAAAACACCCACCGCAGAGTGAAGGGCCGCCTAACCCCGGTTAAGAATATCACCACAACAAAAAGCCCCGGGTTTGCCGGGGCTTTTTTTATTCGGCCGGTTAAGCGTTATTTCTTAACTTCGGCTTTGGCCGCGGGCTTTGCGGCGGGTTTCTTGGCCGGCTTGGCTTCGGTTTTCCCGGCCTTGGGCATCTCGCCCTGCATGGCCATGGGGTTGTCCTTCATGATCTCAAGCAGTTCCACGTCGAACACCAGCGTCGCTCCGCCGGGGATGGCGCCGCCCGCGCCCTGGTCGCCGTAGGCGGTATCGGAGGGGCAGACCAGCTTGGCCTTGCCGCCGACTTTCATTTTCTGCACGCCCTCGGTCCAGCAGGGGATCACGCCGCCCAGCGGAAACTCGGCCGGGGTGCCGCGGTCCACCGAGGAGTCGAAAACTTTGCCGTCGGGGAAGGTGCCGTGGTAATGCACTTTCACCATGTCGGAAGCCTTGGGCGCCGCGCCTGAGCCCTCTTTAACGGGTATGTAGACGACGCCGGAAGGCAGCATCTGGGCGCCGGTCTCCAGAGCCATTTTCATAAGGAAGGGCTTGGAGGCCTCTTTCTGCTTGGCCACAATGGCTTCCTGCTTTTTAGCCAGGTAGGCGTTAAGCTTCAGGCCATAGGACTCGTCGGCTTTGCTTTTCTCGCCGGCAAGCGCCTCGGAGAAACCCTGTATCACATATTTGGTCTCGTCCGCGGTGAATTCGAATTGCTTTATTTTTGAGCTTACGGCCTGGCCCAGGAAATAAAGCGTCTTCTGGTCTTCCGTCATGCCGGGAGCCGCGGGAACAGCCTTGTCTTGGGCCATGGCGGCACCGGCTATAAAGCAGGCAAAAACAGCTAAAAGTATTTTCTTCATTAATGTCTCCTCCTGATATGTGTCTGCGGATATATTACAAAAAAACGCGCGGTCATGACAAAGAGGCCGGGTATTCGGCCCGGAACGTGGTACCTTCAGGCCCGGTCGTAAATGAGACTTTGCCCTTAAGGTACTTCTCCGTCAGCAGCCTTATGCTGTACGTCCCCAGCCCGCGCCCGGCCCCCTTGGTCGAGAAAGAGCGCTGAAAAACCTGCAGGCGGGAGTCCTCCGGCATGCGGCCCGGGTTATGCACGGTGAAGGCCGCACCGGCCGGGGTTTTCTCGCAGGAAAGAGTTATCCGCGCGCCGGGAGATTCTGCTTCCAGCGCGTTCTTTAACAGGTTGCCAATAACGCGCGAAAGCAGGGTTCTGTCGGTGTTTATATGCGCGTCCTGGCAGCCCGCCGCCACTACTATTTCTTTGTTCTTGCCCACTTCATGGGCTTTAAAAAGGCCGGCGATCTCTTCGAAGAACTCCGCGGCCCCGACCTCGGAGAGCTTAAGCTGCAGGTCCCCCCGCTCGGCGGCAGCCAGGTCCCGCTGCGAGAAGATCTGGTCTATCATGCGGTCGGAGGCTTTCGCCGCCGCCGGCACGTAGCCTTTAATTTCCGCCGGCTCGGACTCGGCCATCAGGCCTATAAGCCCCTGCACGCCGCCGGCGGTGTTGAGTATGTCATGGAAGAATATCCGCTCAAGCACCTGGCGGCGCTTTTCGGAACTTATATCCAGAAGCGACATAAGGAGGAACCCCTCGCCGTTATAGTTAAAGGGCTTAACGCTGACGCGCAGGTCCTGGTCTTCGCCAAGAGTACGGGACATTATGCGGCATTCCCTCACGGCTTCATTACCGTTGAGGGCCTGCTCAAGGGCCTGACCCGCGCCGCAGCGGATGCAGGATTCCGTGGTTCCGCAGCCCCCCTCCGTTTCGGTGGAATGCTTGCAGCTGAACAGGTCGCCGGGCCGCTGGCCTATTGGGTCGGTTATGCCGTGGGAGGACAGGAAGTCGGCGAAGGCCTTGTTTAAAAAAACAGCCTGCCTTTGAAGGTTCAGGATAGCGCTAAAATTAAGCATCCCGTCCAGCGCAGCCGTCACTCCGTGCGCGCCGGCAAAGATCCTCCGGTGGCGCTCTATTTCGGCGGGGCCGGCTTTTTCGGCGGGCAGGAATTTAGTGGGCAGTTTTTCTTCCGGCATATTCCCCTATTTAACCTTCCCGGCCCTGCGCAGGGCGGCGGTTATCCTGGCTATAACGAGCGGGCCCTTGAAGGGCTTTATGATGTAGTCGTCGGCGCCCAGCTTAAAGGCCAGCTCCTGGCTCTTGTCGGAGCTCTCGGTGGTGAGCATTATGATCGGCAGGTCCAGCAGGCCCAGAGTTTCCCGTACGCCTTTTACCAGGTCCAGGCCGTTAAGGCGCGGCATGTTTATATCAGTGACCAGCAGGTCCGGCTGAGCGCCTGAGGCTATGGCGGTAAGGGCTTCCTCGCCGTCCGCGGCTTCGCGCACCTGGTAGCCGGCGGCCTCGATGAATTTTTTCAGCAGCATGCGCATGATCGGGTCGTCGTCGACTATCATCACCACGGGTTTTCCGCCGCCGGCAGCCCCGGGCTGCGCGGAGGCGGCTTTCTGCGTAACGGGGGCCGGGGCGCTTTTCCGGATGTCCAGGAAAGACTGGACCTCCGCCAGGTCAGTCTGGCCGGTGGATAAATGCCACAGGGCGTCGCTCGTTATGGTCCTCAGGCATTTTGATTCGATCGCGGCCGCTTTGATCTCGTCGGAAACGGCGCCCGCGTTTATAAGCTCTTTGATCTTCGCGTCCGGGAGGAACAGCTCGACGATAGAGGTGCGCCCGGCGTAGCCGCTGCCTTCGCAGTTCTTGCAGCCGAACCCGTGGAAATAAACCGGCTCGAAGCCGTGGCCGGCAAGAGCCGCTGTGACCGCGGGGTCGCGGTCGGCCTCGGCCACCGCTTCGGTGCAGAGCGGACACAGCTTGCGCACCAGCCGCTGGGCGGTTATGGCCAGCAGGCCGGGAGAGATCTTGAAGCGGTCGACGCCTATATCCACCAGGCGCCCGATGGTGGAGATGGTGTCGTTGGTGTGCAGCGTGGAGAGCACCAGGTGGCCGGTCATGGCGGCCTGGAAGGCGATGTCGGCGGTTTCGCGGTCGCGGATCTCGCCCACCATTATTATGTCAGGATCCTGGCGCAGCACCGAGCGCAGCACCGCGGCGAAGGTGAGGCCCTGCTTTTCGTTCACCTGTACCTGGTTTATGCCGGCCAGCTTGTATTCTATCGGGTCCTCCGCGGTCACCACGTTCGTGGTTTCATTCTTGCACTTGTTCAGGATGGAATAAAGAGTGGTGGTCTTGCCGGAGCCCGTGGGACCCGTGACCAGTATTATGCCCTGCGTGGAGGTCATGCACTTGTCCAGCCCGGCGACGACTTCCGGCGCGAAGCCCAATTTTTCGAAAGGCACTTCGGCGGCGCGCTGGTCCAATATGCGCATGACCACTTTTTCGCCGTAGGAGGTGGGCAGCGTGGAAACGCGCAGCCCTACTTCGGCGGAGCCGATGCGCAGTTTAGTGCGGCCGTCCTGCGGGCGCATGTGGTTCGACACGTCCAGGTCCGACATTATCTTTATGCGCGACACCACCGGCCCTATGGCTATATGGCGGGGCAGCTTCATTATGTTCTTAAGCTCGCCGTCTATCCTTATGCGCACGTGGCTGGTGGTTTCCTCATGCTCTATATGTATATCCGAGGAGTGCTTGCGGTAAGCCTGGGAAATTATGGAATTGACGAGCTTTATAACCGGGGAGGTCACGGTACTGTCCTGCGCGTCCTCATTTTTAACCTCGCCCATCACCATTATGTCGTCGGGAGCCTCCACCCTGCTCAGCAGGTCGAAGATAACCGTGTCCGCGCTGAAGAGCTGGTCCAGGCTGGATTCTATTTCGCGGGGCAGGCTGAAAAAGGGCAGCAGCCGGCGGCCGGTCAGGGCTTCGACGTCAGCCTGGGCGTTTAAGTCGGTGGGATCGGACATGGCCACTTTAATTTCGCTGTCCCCCGCCTCGAACGGGACGATCTCATATTTTCGGCAGATCTTCTCCGGCACCATGGAGAAGGCGAACTTATCCACTTTTTCCGGCGAGAGAGGGTAGTATTTAACCTTGAACGCCTGCTCGGCGATCTTTACAAACTCGCCGGCAGTTAATGCTCCCGAGTCTATAAGCGCGTGGGAAAGATGTTTTTTCTTTTCAGCGCGGAACTGTTCTATCAGCTGCGGGGTTGCGGCTTTAACGCCGGAAAAGGCCCGCAGCAGCCATTCGTCACGAAAATGCCATGAATCTGTCATGCCTTTATTTTATATTATTTATATACCGGCCGGGACCTGCGTATAATTGCCGGACAGCGGCCGGACAGTCTTTATGAGAAGAAACGGGAACCTTTACTTTTGCGCCTGCCTTGCGCTGGCGGCGGCTTTCCTTTGCGCCCTGGCCCAGCCTGCGCGCGCGCGCCACTACTACAGCTGGGAAAAGAAACCGCAGAAATCTTTCTTCATCAAGACCAAGATCAGGCGGTGGCAGTCCTCGGCCTCGGCGCAGACCAGGTCAAGCGTGATCATCCCCTCCTCGTGGATCACCTCGATTCCTACGGCGGTGAAAGACGTCAGCATAGGCGGCACCACCGACTTCAAAGCGATGGACGCGCCGCTGTACCTTTTTTCAGCCGAGCTGCAGCCGGTAAGGGGGCTCTCGTTCGAGTTTGAGACCGGCGACAACC
>JAUSCK010000108.1 GCA_030651035.1 Elusimicrobiota bacterium | reverse complement strand
TCATACTATATAGTATACAAGCATATCAACAAAATGTCAAGTGTTTTTTTATTTATTTTAAAAATGCTGCGGATGAAATCAGCTTAGAGTGTGGGAAATATTCCGAGATGGAGGTAATGCACCCAGTCCTACTTCGCCCATGATTTTTGTATAGCGCTAATATACCCAAAAGGCCCTAGGGAAAGACCCCCGGGCATTTGTATTCTAATCATACATGCATGATTTCTTCCCGGGGCCGGCGGCAGCCGATAAGCTGAGAAAGGCGGCTATTCTATTCCCGCTGGCGGCGGCGTTCCTGCTGGCCTGCTCCGTATCCCGGGCGGGCGCCGCCGCCCCTGTGGTCACCGGCGTGGCGCGCCTGCGCTTCTCTTCGGACCGCGGAGAAGGCTTTTCCGAAAACCGCGCCACACAATATCTCAGGCTAGACGCCAGGAAACTGTTCCTGGAAAACGTTTCCATCATGTTCGACGGGCGCAACGAGCTGCCAAGCCGGCGCTACGGGAGCGCCGGGCGGCGGACTAATTTCCGCCTGTTCAACGGCTACCTGGCCATAGACGATATTCTCAAGACCGTTTCGCTCAAGGCCGGCCGCCAGTACCATGACGGCCCAGACGTGACGCCCCATTTCGACGGCGGCACTGTCAGCGTGGCACCGGCAAGGTGGCTGAAGCTGGACGGGTTCGCCGGCACCCCTGTTATGGAAATGGGGCACCGCCTCTCCGACAGGATCCACGGCGGCTCGCTCACCTTCGGCCAGGGCCGCATCGGCTATCTGCAGCTCCACAACGTCGTCGCCGGCTATTCCGGCAAGTACGCCGCCGACGAGGAATACCAGGCCGCATTCATGCGCAAGCTCTGGTACGGCAGCAATGCCAAAGGGTCCTTCACTTATTGGACAAGGGTCGCCGGCTCTCTTTCCTATCTCAACCGCAGGCCCAAGACGGCGTCCCTGCGCTTTACCTGTTCTTTCCCCTCCATCAGCCTTGATATTATCCCGGAATATTTCGCGCAGCTGTTCACCGCAGACCCGGCTACAGAGCGCCTTTCTCCGTACAGGCAGGCCATTGCCTACCCATACCGGTTCCACCGCTACGGGATACGCATAGCCAAGGGATTCAAAGGCGGCTTCAGCGTCTCGGGGGGAGGCTCATACTCAAACCCCGACAGCCGCCTGCGCTACTACGCGACGCTAGCCGCCTCCGACCTGCTGGCAAAAGGCTTCGACGCGGTGGCCACTTACGGCTACAACTCCTACATGCAGAACAGCGATCTGTCCACGACATTTTCCGCCGCCTACAGACTCAGCCCCGCGATAAGGTTCTCGGCCGGAGCCAGCTATGGACAGAACAGGAATAGAGACTGGTCGGCTGCGCGCGACTGGAAAACGAACCGCATCCGCAGTTATTTCGCGGATTTTAAATGGTCAAGGGGCAGGCAGTTCGATCTTTCGTTTTCTCCAAGCTTAGTAGTTACCAGCGCCTCAGCCCGCCCGATCCGGCACCTGGAGGTGTCCAATAACTGGCGCTTTTGAAAGCCCCTTTGACGCGGGGTTTCCAGCGGCCGACAGTTTGTATTCATCCGGAGGGGGGCTTGTATAACAGCTCTATGGCGCGCGGCGCTTTTATATTATAATGACTTTAACTTCGTGAGGGCCATTTATGAACCTATTTAAACACCGTTTGACAGCCTCTTGCTGCAGGAGGGCGTTCCTGCCGGTTTTGCTGCTCGGCTATTTCTCCGTTCCCGCTTACTGCGCCGCGGACGCGGTAAAGCCCGACGACTGCCAGTCCTGCCATAAAGCGTTGGCCGCTCAAAAATTCACCCACGGCCCCGTAGGCGCCGGGGCATGCTCGGTCTGCCACGTGAATGAAAAGCCGGCGGCCGGCTCCGCCAAGCACCATACCTTCGACCTTGTAAAGACAGGCACGGAAATGTGTTTCTCCTGCCATGACGCGATGAGGGAAAAGTTCGGCTCCATGCGCATAAAACATGGCGCGATCGAGGGCGGAGGCTGCGTCTCCTGCCACGACCCCCATGGTTCCGGACAGAAGTTCATGCTCAAAGGCAGGACTATGGGCGAAACATGCGCCGCCTGCCACGAAAATGTGGCAGGCGGGGCCGTGGCGCACAAGCCGGCCAAAGAATCCTGCGCGCTTTGCCATGACCCGCACGGCGGGGAGAACGCCAATCTGCTCACGCAGGCCCAGCCCAAGCTGTGCCTGGATTGCCACCAGGAAATGCGCACTGCGCTGAACAAGAAACATCTGCACAAACCGGTGGAAGCCGGCTGCGTCTCCTGCCACAGCCCCCACAGTTCCGCCAACGCCTCGCTACTAAAGGCCAACCCAAAAAAAGAGCTGTGCCTCGGCTGCCACGACGGCATAGCCAAACATCTCAAGAGCGCTAAGCGCCCCCACCGCGCCATCGAAACCGGCGGCTGCATCGCCTGCCATGCCCCGCACGCCTCGGACCAGGGCAGCCTGCTGAAAAAACCGATGAAGGAACTCTGTTTAGGCTGCCACAAGGAAATGAAAGCCGAGCTCCAAAGCCAGTTCCCGCACGGCCCGGTCAAGCTGAACCAGTGTCAGGGCTGCCACGACCCGCACGGCGCAACGAACCCGAATATCCTCAAGACGTTTTTCCCGCCGGGCTTCTACAACCCTTACAAGGACGGCTTGTACGCTCTCTGCTTCAACTGTCACAATAAGGATATCGCGCTGGAAGCCAAGACCGCCACCCTGACCGATTTCCGCAACGGCAAGGAGAACCTTCACTATACGCACGTGCACTCGGAAAAAGGCAGAAGCTGCAAGGCGTGCCACCAGGTTCATTCCAGCGCCCAGGAAAAGCATGTGCGCGCGGGCGTCCCCTTCGGCTCCTGGATGCTGCCCATCAGCTTTAAAAAAACCGCTAACGGGGGAACCTGCAACGTCGGCTGCCATAACCCCAAAGGCTACGATCGCCTTGTCCCGGTGAAAAACCGATGACGCGGGGCCGAACTTTGAAATACACCGCGGTGGGCCTGCTATCGCTGCTGCTGAGCGCGAACCAGTGCTCCAGCGCCATCCCTACGCGCAATCTCAAGATCGGCGAGACCGCCCTTCCGTTCACCCTGTCCGACGCCCGGGGCAAGACACATTCCCCGGAAACATACAAGGGCAAACCGCTCGTTATAGTATATTTCCGGACCGGACACGACTTCTCGCTCAAGGCCTTAAAGGTTCTGAACCGCCTGCATAAAAAATTCGCCGCCCACGGCGCCGTATTCCTCGGGATATGGAACAAAGACGGCGAGTCTCAGGGCGCACCGAAACCGGCGGCTTTTCCCTTATTGGAGGATGAGCAGCTAAAATTTTACGGGAGCTACGGTCTTTTCATTCTTCCTACCACGCTGGTTTTCGACCGCGACCACAGGTTCAAAGCTTATACCGCGGGCTATACGGACAGCATGGAAACAGAGCTGGAAACTTCCCTGAACGGCATACTGGGACTCAAGGGCGCCGCTCCCTCTCCGCCGCGCTACGGGAAAGCCGGGGAAATACTGGATCCCAGGATCAATGAAGCCCGGCTGCTTCTTAAAGACGGGCGGGCCGAAGAAGCCCTGGCCGCTTTTAAATCAGCGGGTCCGGACCAGCCTTGCCCGGCGCGAATGGTGGCCGTGGAAGCCTTTATCAAGCTGAACCGGCTGCCGGAGGCCAGGAAGCTCCTGGCCGACTGCGTCAAGCCCTCCGCAACGCCCCAGGCGGCCCTGCTGATGGGCCGTGTGCTTGCGCTTTCCGGTGAACACAACACCGCGGAAACCTGGCTGAAACAGGCCGCCGCCACCAGTCCGGACGCACAGCTGGCGCACTACTATCTGGGGAATTTATACGAAAAGACAGGGCGCAAAGACGAGGCGCTGAGCCAATACCGCATGGCTTTGGAACGCATATTTTCCCGCTAGTGCCCACGTCCCCCACGCCCCCCGGTCAGGAACTTATGAGCAAATACCGGTTTCTTTTCGGTTTATTGTTGCTGTCCGCCGCCATGTCCGGCGGGCGGGCGGCCGCGCTGGAAAGAGCGGAGGTGCCTGAAAAGTACAAATGGAACACCGCCGACCTCTATGCGGACGACGCCGCCTGGGAGAAGAATAAAGAAGAGCTCTCCGCCCGCATCCCCCGGCTGGCGGCCTACCAGGGGAAACTGGGGCTTTCCGGCAAAGACCTTTACACCGCCCTCGATGACATAATGTCGCTGATGCGGGATCTGGGCAGGCTGGGGTTTTACGCGAGCATGCGCAGCGACGAGGACACGCGCGTCGGCAAGGCCTGGCAGATGAGCCAGGCCGCCGCGAACCTCGGCACAAAAGCCGCTTCGGCGACGGCCTACCTGATGCCGGAGATAATAGCGATCGGCAAAGAAAGGATGGATGGTATGATCTCGGCCGAACCGCGCCTTAAAGAGTATTCCCCCTGGCTGGCCGACATCCTCCGCTACGCGCCCCACACGCTGAGCGCTGCGGAGGAGAAGGTAGCGGCGCAGGCCGGGCTGCTGGCCGACACCGCCGAAAGCGTCCACTCGGCTTTCACCAACTCCGATATGCCCTATCCCGTCGTCAAACTCGCGGACGGGAAAGAGGTCAGGCTCGACGCCCAGGGCTACACGCAATACAGGGCTTCGGCGGACCCGGGCGACCGGAAAAAGGTTTTCCAGGCTTTCTGGTCCAAATACAGCGAATTCGAGACCACGCTCGGCACTGCGCTCAACGCGCTGGTCAATACCCACATCTTCGGCCGGGACGTGCACAAGTTCGACAGCTGCCTGGAGGCCGCGCTGTTCCCCTCCAACGTGCCCGTGACGATCTACAGGCAGCTGATAGCGGACGCGAACGAAAACCTCCCCACCCTGCACCGCTACCTCAGGCTGCGCCAGCGCATACTCGGCCTTAAGCAGATAGGCTATGAGGACCTGTATTCGCCGCTGGTAAAGGAGGCGGACCTGGTTTACACGCCCGAGGAAGCCAAGGAGCTGGTCTTGAAAGCCGCGGCCCCGCTCGGCCCGCAATATGCCGCCGACCTTAAAAAGAGCTTCGACGACCGCTGGGTGGATTTTATGCCCACCACCGGGAAAAAGTCGGGGGCCTACAGCAACGGCGTTTACGCCGTGCACCCGTACCAGCTGCAGAATTTCACCGGTAGCTACGACGAGGTCTCCACGCTGGCGCATGAATCCGGGCATTCAATGCACTCGCTGCTGTCCTCCCGGCACCAGCCCTATATCACCAGCGACTACAAGATCTTCGTGGCCGAGGTGGCCTCCACCCTCAACGAGAACCTGCTCTTCCGCTACATGCTGTCGCGGACGGACGACAAGGGCGTAAAACTTTTCCTGCTCGGGGCCAGGCTGGACGGCCTGCGCCTGAACCTGTTCCGCCAGACGCTGTTCGCGGAATTCGAGCTGCGCATTCACGAGCTGGCGGAGCAGGGCGAACCGCTTATCGGCGAGAAGCTTACCGGCATCTACCGCGGCCTGCTTAAGAAGTATTACGGCGACGCCGGGGGGGTCTGCGCGATAGACGACCTGTACGGCATAGAGTGGGCCTATGTCCCGCACTTTTACGCGGATTTTTATGTCTACCAGTACGCCACCAGCGCCATGGCCGCCGCTCTCCTGGCGGACGGCATCCTGGCGGAGAACGCGGCCGGCCGGTCCACGGCGAAGCGGGACGCCTACCTTAAAATGCTCTCGTCCGGCTCGGCGAAAGAGCCGATAGACCTGCTGAAAGATGTCGGGGTGGACATGACGACCTCGGCGCCGTTCAAAGCCGCGATGAAGGAAATGAACAGTATCATGGACGAGATGGAAAAGCTGTGGGATAATGGCCGCTGAGGGACGGAAAAACGATACGTTTTCTTCCGGTCTTTCTTTAGGATAATACAGAGGCCGACCCCGGCATAAGCGAATACTATGATAGCCTTTATCTGCCTGCTGGCGCTCGGCATCATGATCTATGTCTACCTGCTCCTGACAGGATCCGGAGGCGGGTTCTCGCTTGGCCGTCTGGACGAGCAAGGCGGCGCGCCGCCGGCAGCCCTCCGCACAAGTCCCTGGGCGGTGCCGCTGGCCCTGGCCGCCGGCTGGCTGCTGAAAGACATCTGGTGGCTGTTAGGTTTCCCTTTTCATTTTATGTGCCATGAGGTAGGGCATTCACTGGTAGCCTGGCTGGGGGGGTGCTGGTCTTTCCCCATAATAGCCGGCCTCGCTGTCACGGACCCGGACCCGTCGCTTTTTTTGAGCGCCCTGGTAGCCGGCATCCTTGCCTGGGCCTCCTGGCAGGCGGTTAAAAACCGCAACCCGCTCCTGCTCTTCTGCTGCGCTCTCCTGGCGTCCGGTTTCTTTTATCTTCAGTTCATAGCAGCGCCAGAGACGCTGTGGCAATTTATCCTGTTCGGTGGCCATGCCGGAGAGTTCTTTTTTCCGGCACTTCTTATACCAGCTTTCTATTACCGGGGCCCGCTGAACTGGCGCTGGGACTGGCTCAGGTACCCGGTGCTGGCGGCTGCCGCCTGCGAACTGGTGTTCGCCTGGAGCTTCTGGCTTAAAGCCGGGATCGATCCCGTAACCGGCATCTACGGCGTCAACATCTCAGACGGCAGCATGGCCGACATGGACATCGCGCGCCTCGTCGCGCAGTTCGGCTGGACGGCGCGGCTGGCGGCCGACCGCTTTCTCCTGCTCGGGAAAACGGCCTGGGCGTTCGTCGCGATATTTTATATCTGGTTCCTGCTGCGCCGCTCCCCTGAACCCGCCGTGGATCCTGTGTCACCAGTAAATGATAAATAAAAGGCCCCGGCACGGCGTTATGCCGAACCGGGGCCTTTTGCGCTTCGCTCAGTTAATGAACGACTCGGGCCGCGGAGCCGAATTGGGCGGGACTATCTGGTAGGGGCAGGCGAAGCCGGGCGGGGTTTTGGCGCCGCGGGGGCTGCGCAGGGTTTCCACTTTGCTAAGGAACAGGTCGGCCCATTCTTCGGAGGTGTGGTACGGTTCGCGCTTGGGCGCGCGCGCCGCGGTAAAGATGTCTATAAGCTGGGCGCGCGAAAGCATACCGAGCCGGCGTATCATCATCTGCCTGGCTTTCTCGCCTATCTGGTGCAGGTCCCGGCCTATGGGGTCCGTGCCGCTGATCGAGCTGGTGTGGGTGGCGTTGAGGTGCATAACGCAGGTGCGAGGGTCGTCCCAGATCTTTTCCTTCGCCCATTTGTCGAAGTTCATGCGGCTGTTGTGGTACCAGCCGCGGCCGCCGAAGCTGATGCCCATGTCCTGCAGGTAGACTACGGGGGTGAGACAGTTTGCCTTGCCGGTGGCCGGGTCGGCGACTGTATCTCTTTTCTGGCAGGCGATGGCCTGGTTGGGGGCCTTGTTGTCGGAGTTGGACAGGAATTGCGCCATGCCGTTCAGGGCTTCCGCGCCTACTTGGTCGGTGATGCGGTAAAATTCGTCGAAGCCGATACCCGAGTTGGGCTCGAACTCGATGCGCTCGCCTATCTTATCCTCTATAGCCACCATCTGGCCCTGCCTCCAGGCGCCGCGGTCCTTCTCGCTCTTGAAGGGATCTGACGGGCAGTCGGGGCAGTTCAGCCGCACCGGGTACATCCTGTCGGCGTAGGCGCCGATGGCGGTCAGTATCCAGCTGGAGGCAACTTCAGCCATCACGTCGCCGGTCTCGCCGTACTTAACCTTGAAGTCCTTGCCCTTGGCGTCGCGGCACTTGAACTTGGGGGACATGCCGTTGGGCCTGCCCGTTTCATAAGCCTCTTTCATGGGGACGTAGGAGCAGGTTACCAGTTCGTCCGGGGCGTATTTCATCTTTTCGAAAGGTCCGACCTTGAAATCCGCGGCGGCGACATTGAGCGATTCCTCGGGCCGCCAGAGGGAGGCCCTGATTATATATTCATTGCGCTCGGCTTTGGAAACAATTCCCAGTTTGACCTTTTCGGAGCCGTCCTGCGCCTTGCTCCGATCCGCCGCCCGCGCCGGGCCGGGAGCCGGGAGCTCGGCGGATATCGTCCTAAGGTCCGCGGCGCCTGTTGCGGGGAGGTCGAACTGCCCTCCGGCGAAGGCGGGGTGCGCGATGCCGGCCATGACCGCGAGAATTATCATTTTTTTCATTTTTTCCGCTCCTGTTATTTGAAGCTGTCTCCGGGCAGAAGGCGCTGCGGGACATCCTTGAAAGAGACCACCCTGCCGCGGGAAAGATCGAGTATCCAGGCCCTGTCGAAGGCTTCGTCCGGCCATTCATAAGGAAGGGAGTTCTGCACGGCCTGCCCTGAATTGTTGTATTCCGCCAGCTCGCGGATGACGTTCGGGATGTTCCCGTGCTGCCAGGAGATGAGCACCATCCGTCCCTCATATGCGGGATTTTCCATTATCTCCCTGGCCAGTTTGTGCGTTTGTCCGCGCGTAAAATTTGCGTTGATGTCGATCCGCAAAGCGAGCGCCAGCGGCGCTACCGTCTGTATCGAACGGATAGAGCTGTCCTCGTTCTTGGGAGCCGCGGCGTATATCGCGGCGGGGGTGCCGCAGCGGGTGACGGCGGGCCCGGTCTGAAAGAACTTTACCAGCGCCGCGGCGCGCCGGAAGCCCTGCTCGCTGAGCCCGCTGCCATATTCGTTCTTTTCCGCGTGACGTATGATGATGACCTGCGCGGGCGCGGCAAAAGCCGCTGCGGCGCACGCAAGCGCGGCAACTGTGATGAGGGCAAGGGTCAATATCGTTTTTCGCATAGCGTCCCGGGACTTCGCTCCGCAGTCTTTATCGTAACATTAAGCCCGGCGGCGGCAGATGAAGCGAACGGCCCATGCCCGCGGTGTTTTTTGGCCCACCCCGGCATAGGCCCTTGATACGGGGCGATGATGACTCACGGCGAAGCGCGGGCCCGCAGGAAGAATAAACATGGATAGACAGGATAAGCAGGATTTTATTGCCCCTTTACTATCCTGTCCATCCTGTTCATCCATGTGAATCTCTAATGAAGAGTCCGCACGAAGTGCGTTAATTTATTTTAGAATGTTATCGCCGCGGAGATCCGGTGCACGGAGCCCAGGTCGCCGAACGGGGAGAAGGCGTAATCCAGCTGGTAATCCGTGTAGCGCAGCCCGCCGCCGAAGCTCACGTTGCGGGCGCCGCCCACGTCGCTTATCGCGCGCGTGTTGAAGCCGGCCCGCAGGGAAGCGTCCATGTCCGAGTAGATGGGAAGCTTCAATTCGCCGCCCATGGCCAGGAAGGGCATATTGTCGTTCGCCGCTATTATGTCGCTGGTCAGGCTGAAATAATCCGTCATTTTCGTGACGATGCCGAACCGCAGTATCAGGGGCAGGGGGGCCTCCTCCTTGTCGTAGCGCAGCGTTCCCATTATATTCTGGGCGGTCAGGCTCATGCGGAAACGGTTGTCGAACATGTAGGGCAGGTTCAGGCCTATGTCGGCCGAAACCGTGTTGTCATCCGAAAGGATCTTTGATTTCACGAACTTGCCGGTGGCGCCAAGCACAAAGCGTTCCTCCGGGTCCTTGTTGAAGCCGGTTATGTAGCAGGCGAAGCCGACGTTTATGGAGGCATCGTACGGGGTGAAGGTTCCCAGCACCATGCCGCTGGAGTCGGTCCGGTTCATCTTGCCGTAATTCATGTACTTGAAGGCCACGCCCCAGGAGCCCACCTCGCCGGCGCTTTCCGCGTAGGCGAAATAATCCGCGAAGGTGCCGGCCAGGTAGGGGGCGTGCATGACGGCCATCGAGTTCTTCTTGATATTTATTAGGCCCGCCGGGTTCCAGTCCAGCGCGAAGGCGTCGTCGGCCAGCGCGGAATAGGCCTCGCCCAGCGCCGCGCCGCGCGCCCCGGCGGCTATCTTGAGGAACTGCCCGGAGGAGGTGCCCGCTGAGCCGGAGCCGAAGCCTGCGGCGGATAGCGGCGCGGGCAGGGCTATGGCGCAAAGCAGCAGCCCCGGCATCAGAGCCGCGGCCAGGAATGATCTTTGTCCGTTCCCCTGCTTCTTCATAATCTCGCTCTTGCCGCTCCACCGGCCCTCTATCTCTCCACCGCCACCTTAAAGCTCCTCGACGACTTTTTGTCCTTTGACTGTATGAAAGCTATATAGATGCCGCTGGCGGTCTTGCGGCCGTCGCTGTTGATGCCGGTCCAGGACGCCATGCCGTTGACGTCGGACTTGATCTCGCGCACCAGCTCGCCCAGGAAGGTGTAGATCTTTATCGTGGCGTAAGAGGTCATGTTGGCGAAGTGCATCACGTCCGAAACGGAGTTGGGCCGGTAGGGGTTGGGGAATATTTTAACGTCGGCAAGGCCGAGTACCGGGTGGGAAAGCATCAGCTGGAATGTGGACAAATGCCAGGTCCGGCCTATCACGCGGTTGTTGGCGGCGTCTGATTCGGACGGCAGCGGCACCCAGATGGAGTTCGTCTCGTCGAAAAGGGCAAGCACGAGCCTGGCCCGGTCCGCGCCGGCCGGCAGGTCAGCGATCCTGTACGGCACGATTATGGTTATAACGTTGAGCACGAGGACCGGCGGGAAATAGTTGATCTTAACCCCTACGCCGGTGGGGTCCAGATCGGAAATAGAAGAAGTCGGCGGCATAAAGACGGATTCCGGCTGTATCGTGACGTTCGTGTAGCCTCCAAGCGCGCCCGCGGGCATAAATACGGAGAAAACGCCATAGGAGGCCGTCGAGGTGACCAGGGTGTCCCTGGCCGTCGGAACACCGGAGCTGCTTGCGCGTAAAGTCGTTACGGTGCTGGTCAGCACGAAGTCCGTAATTACCCCCGTCTGGCCCTGGGCCTGTATTTTCGCCCAGTAAGTGGCGCCTACTTCAAGATCCCCGAACGAGTAGGCTAAAGCATTCGCCGAAACGGTCCTTGTGCTCATCCAGGCGTTGAAATTGCTGGTTGTGGCTATCGCGATATCGGTGGAGATCCCGGTATTGTAAGTGGAAAGCTCTATGTTGTAGACCGTATGGGAGGAATTTCCGTTGTCGGCCCAATTCAGCTTAAACCCGTCTATCTTCAGGTCTGAAAAAGCCTCCTGCCACGGCAGTACGCGGGCAGCGGCGGGCAGGGTGAGGGCGGTCCCCAGAGAAACCGCCGGGTCGGTCGGCACGCCGGTAAGGTTAAGCGCTGAAACCCGCAGGTAGTAGCTGGCGTTCGAAACCAGGCCGCTGAAAGAGGCGGTTATGTCCTTGGTAAAGAAAGAAAGCACCGTTCCGGAAAAAGAGGAGTTGGAGGAGACTTGCGCGAGGTACTGCGTTCCGGCCGGGTTGAAGGGATAAATGGCGTCGTCCCAGTTCAAGGTAACAGAAGAAACTCCAAGGCCGGTATAGGCTTTAATTTCCGGGTCGTAGGCGCCGGTGGCCATTGAAGAAAACACCACTACGGGAGAGGGGCGGTTAAGCCGGTTGTAAGACGTGAGCTCCGGGTAGTAGGTGGTGTTCGGCTCCAGCCCCGTGAAAGAGGCGTAGTTGTTCTTTGTGGAAGAGGAGTGCACCGGCGTAGCGAAACTTGAATTAGACGAGATCCGTACCAGGTACAGCGTATCCGCAGGGTTAGAATTGGCCTGCCAGTTGATGGCCATTTCGGTCGGGGTAAGGTTGGTGAAGGTTTGCTCCAAAGCGGGGTACGCGACGGGCGGGTTGGCCATGGTGGACGTGGCCGGGGCGGCGGAGTAGCTGGCGTAACCTTCCAGATTTACAGCCCCGGCCCGGAAATAATAGCTGGTGTTCGGCTCAAGGCCGCTTATGGTCAGGCTGTTCAGGCCGATGTTGGGGGTGACCGAGGAGAACAGCACCGGGCTGAAGGCCGGCCCCGTGTCGGCTTCGAGCAGGTAGCTCTCGGCTGCGGCGCTCTGCGGGCTGCCCGGGAGCGGAGTCCAGGCCACGGTTATGCTGGACTGGAAAACCGCCGGAATATTAAGACCGGTGAGAGACTGCGGCAGGGTTTGCCTGAACTCCGGGACGGCATTGGAATAGAGGGTAGCGCCGTTATAAAGGCCGCCTGCCCTGAAATAATAAGTGGTGTTGGGGTCCAGCCCGCTTATTGTGAGGGACGAGACCGAGGGGTTCGGCGTGGCTGAGCTTTTATATATGATGCCGAAGAAGCGGTACACCGAGGCTTCAGCCACGCTGCCACCGGAGGCGCCCCCCGGGGTGAAGCTGACGGCCGCGCTTGAGCTCCAGATATCATTGAGCGAGACGCCGGTAAGCGGGCCGGGAAAGCTGGTCTTTGTCGAGGGCAGGACAGTATAGTTGGGGGTGCGCTCCCAGTTAATGGTGCCCAGGCGCAGGTAGTAGGTGGTGTAGGCGGCCAGGCCCTGCAGCGTCAGCGACCTCTGCTGGTCCTGGTAAGTGTAAGTTACGGAAGAAAATACGGCGCCGCCGCTGCCGAAGGCGACGGATGAACCTTCCAGGCTGTAGCCTTCGCAGGCGAGGGCCTGCGGCGATTCCGGCAGGGGAGTGAAGCGTACCGTTATCGCCTGGGCGGCAACGCTTATATAAGCCAGGTCAGCCGAAACAGGCGACGCCAGCGTAACAGAGGATTGAGAGCTGCCGTAATTGGGGGCGTAGGCGCTGTTGACGGATCCCGCCCTGAAATAATAGGTGGTGTTGGGATCGAGCGTGGTTATGGTGAGCGTGCTGAGGTCAGTGCGGTAGGAAACCGAGGAATGGGTAAGCCCGCCCGCGGTAAAGTTCGTGGTGGAGGCTTCCAGGCTGTAGCCCAGGGCAGTCCCGGCTGGCAGGGCCGCCCAGCCCAGCGTGGCCGTGTAATCGGCCACGGCAATGCGCGCCAGGTTCAGCGGCCTGGCGGCCAGCGTGGTGATAGAGCGGGTATCTCCCATGTTCGCGGTTCCGGGCCAGTTCAGCGCTCCGACCTGGTAGTAATAGGCGGTGTTGAGGGTCAGCCCGCTCAGGTCTTTAAAGGCCGTGGCCGCCCCCAGTGTCCAGGTTGCGTAAAAAGGGGGGATCATGTAAGCGTTAAGGGAGAGGTTCAGCAGGTAGCCTTCCGATTTAAGGGCCTGTATGGTGGCGTGGTTAACCGCCGTCCAGGATACCGTGGCGGTGGTTTCATAGACGCTGCCGGAAAGGCCTGAAAGCTTCAGCGCAAGCGTGGATGTTGAAATGGCCGGCGTGTAGGCGGTGGACGTGCCGGAAACCCCGCGCGCCCTGACCCTGAAATAGTAGGTTGTATTGGCCTTAAGCCCGCCCACGGACAGCGGCGCGCCCTGCGGGTTGCTTATCGGCGAGATTATTTCCGAGCCGAAACCGGGCGCGACGTCGTAGGATAAGTTGTAGGTGGTCCACTCGGGGTTGCCGCCGGTGTTCCAGCCCACGCTGGCAATGGCGGTAAAGGAGGATTCGGCGGTGAAAAAGGCGGGCACTGAATAGATCCCGCCGGGCGTCACCGCCCAGGTGGCGGTGGAAATCTGCGAATACTGGCTTTCGGGTTGGTTTGTGATCTTTACTTTAAAATAGTAGGTGGTGTTGGGATTCAGCGAGGAATAGTTGGCCGTAGAGAGGGCTATAGAGGCGCTGGAAATTGGCGCTGTAAACGAAGACGAAGTGGAGAGTACGGCGGTATAATTCCCGCCGGGATTAGCCCATGTGAAGGTGGCGCTTCCTGTGCTGGTCCGGGTAGTATAGGGCGCAAGGTTCGTGGCCTGCGCGGAAACAGCCGCTGCCAGCAGGCAGGCGGCGGCCACCGCGAACTTTCCAGTGATACCTCTAATCATGTCCATGGGTGCGAAGCACAATACGGCCACAGCGGCGCGGGTCAGCATAGTCCGCCAGCGCTGTTAACATAGTTATAGTCTATCAGAAACCGCTTAAAAAACAATGGCTAAAATGTTACAGGAAAACTGCCTGCCGGAACGCGCCCCGTTCCCCGCCGCTCCGCGCATATTTGCGCGAAGTGCGGTTTCTATTATATTATAGTTAAAAATAAAGAGGCCCAATGATGCAGCTCCGGATAAAGACAGCAGCGCTAAAATTTCTAAAGGCCGGAAGCCCCGCCGGCCCCTGTGTTATGGCTTCCGCCGTTCTGCTTGCCTTCGCCCTGACGGCCGCCGCCCAGCAGAAAAATTCTTTCCCCGCTTTCTCCATCTCCAGCGGCACCCCTCTGCTCTCGCAGTCCCCTTCGACGGGCGCCGTGGTGGCGCAGGGCGGCAACTACGCCGTGCCGCTGCCGGACGGCCGCACGCTCTGGCTCCTTAATACCGTCTGGACCGGCGAGCTGAAGCCCGACGGCCAGGCGGCGGTCTGGGGGATAGTCGACGGCGCGGCCGCGCTCGTTCCCAGCACCTCCCCTTACGCGCAGGCCGGCGCGC
>JAUSCK010000244.1 GCA_030651035.1 Elusimicrobiota bacterium | reverse complement strand
TCATGCCCGAGGGGTGAGCGCGGCCACGGTGTGGCCGATAGCGCGCCCGACGGGCCCATACCCTCGCCACCCCTTGCGAGGCGTGTTTTGCGTTCCGGCCCACACGGTAGGCCGCCTAACAATGAGTAGTCCTAAAGTAGTAAAATTAAGTTAATGATCTTCTGCGATTGCGGGATTGTGCTGCAGCGGAGGCCCCTGCGCGAGAGCGACCGGATCGTCACCGTGTTCACGCAGGAGCACGGCAAGCTGGAGGTCAACTTCAAGGGCGTGCGCCTGGCAAAGGGCAGGCTGCGCGCGCTCAGCGAGGCCGTGACCTGGGGCGACTACCGCTTCTTCCTGAAGAAGGGGTCCAATTTCCCGGTCTGCACCGGCGGCCGGTCGCTGGGCGTCTTCGGCAATGTAAGGAAGGACCTGGAGCGCCTTTACCTGGCCCAGCATTACTGCGAAGTGATCAACAAGATCACCCCCGCGCAGAGCCCCTCCCCTGAGAAATACGAGCTGCTCCTCGGCGCGCTGCAGGACCTGGACGCCTACGGCCCGGCTTTCTGGCTGCGCCGCTCTTTCACGCTGCGGGCGCTGGAGCTGGCCGGTTTCGGTTTCAGGGAAACAGCCGCCGGGCCCGAGGCGGAGTTCTGGGAAACGCTGCACGCCGGCGGCTGGCTCGCTGTCCGCGCCCTGAGAGAAGACCAGGCGGCGGCGGATTTTATAGACGGGCTCTTCAGCCGTTTTTTCAGCGAGCACATGGGGATAGACCTGCGGACGCTGGCGTTCGTTAAATAAGTATAATATTTACCCCGAACTTTGGCCGGTTTCCGGAAAAAGTGCGGGGTCCACAAATACCAGCGGCCGCCCGTCGGCGGCTTTCCGGAGGCTACAGTGAATTTCCAGGATTATATTTTAAAGTTGAACCAGTACTGGGCTAAGCAGGGCTGCGCCCTGATACAGCCTTACGACCTGGAAAAGGGCGCCGGCACTTTCAACCCGGCCACCTTCTTCGGCTCGCTCACCTCGAAGCCCAACAGCGTGGCTTACGTGGAACCCTGCCGCCGTCCCGGCGACGCCCGCTTCGGCGAGAACCCCAACCGCGTCGGCAGGTATTACCAGTACCAGGTTATCATAAAGCCGCCGCTGGAGAATATACAGCAGATATACCTCGATTCCCTTAAGGCTGTCGGGATAGACCATGCCGAGCACGACATACGCTGGATAGAGGACGATTGGGAGTCCCCCACGCTGGGCGCCTCCGGCGTGGGCTGGGAAGTCTGGCTGGACGGCATGGAAGTGACTCAGTTCACCTATTTCCAGCAGATGGCCTCTTACGAACTGAACCCGATATCCGTGGAGATCACCTACGGCCTCGAGCGCCTTGCCATGTCCGTGCAGAAGAAGAAGCGCATCTCCGATATTATGTGGACCGACCGGCTTACCTGGGGCGATGTCCATAAAGGACAGGAGGAGCAGTTCTCCCATTACAACTTCGAGGAGGCGGACGTGGAGAACCTGCGTTTCAATTTCGAGCGCTGGGAAAAAGAAGTCCCCCGGCTGGCCGCCAAGGGCTATTACCTCCCGGCTTTCGACCTGGTGATGAAGTGCTCCCATAATTTCAACCTGCTCGACGCGCGCGGCGCGATCTCGGTCTCCGAGCGCGCGGTGCTGATAAAGCGCATCCGCGACATAGCCAAGGCCTGCGCCACCGCCTACGTAGAGGCCAGCGAGCCTTCCGAAAAGAAGGAGCCCTCCAATGCTTAAAGACGCCCTGCTTGAGATCCGCATCGAGAACATCCCGGCCCGCTTCGTGATCTCCGCCGAGGAGCAGCTGAAGAAGTACGCGGCCGAACTGCTGGCCGAAGCCAACCTGCCCTGCGCGGGGATAGAGGCCTACGGCACCTACAAGCGCCTGGTGCTCCATCTTACCGGCGTGCCGGCCAAGACCGAGGAGAAGACGCAGAAGTTCTACGGCCCCGCCGCCCGCCTCCTGAAAGACGCGGCTGGCAATTTCACCCCGCAGGCCGCCGGTTTCGCGCGCTCGCGCGGCACCACCCCGGACAAACTGGGCGTGGAGACCGTGCCCAATAAGGGCGAGGTGCTGGTCTTTGAGACGAAGATCCCCGGCCGCCCGTCGGTTAAAGCCCTGGCCGAGATCTTCCCGCAGGTCATCTCCAGGCTCCAGTTCCCGAAGAACATGGTCTGGGAAAAAACCCGCTTCCGCTTTGCCCGCCCGATCCGCAGCCTGCTGGCGCTCTACGGGGACAAGCCCGTGATGTTCAGTATGGCCGGCATAAAATCCGGCCGCCTGACCGTCGGCCTGAGCGCCAAAGGCTCGCGCCCGCTGAAGATAAGCTCCGCCGAGAAATACTTCAAGGCGCTCGAGCACGCCAATGTGATAGTAAAGGACGCGGAACGGCAGGAAATGCTGCGGGGCGAAATAGCCGCTCTCTCCAAACGCATGCAGCTGGTAGTGGAGGCCGATCCCGAACTGCTCAGCGAGAACCTTTACCTTATAGAGTACCCGGTCTGCGTAATGGCGGGCTATTCCCAGGATTTCCTTAAACTGCCGCACGAGCTGGTGCACCTGGTGATGAAGAAGCAGCTGAAGTTCTTCACCGTGGCCGACGCGGAAGGCGGGCTGCAGCCCTACTTCGTGGGGATCCGCGACGGCGTGTCCAAGGGCCAGCGCAATGTCGAGGAAGGCTTCAAGAACGTGCTCGAGGCGCGGTTCAACGATGCGTTCTTCTTTTACAACAGGGACCTGGCCATCCCGCTGGCGGAGTTCAAGGCGAAGCTCGCGGCCATAACCTTCCAGGCGAAGCTTGGAACGATGGCCGACAAGACCACCCGGGTGGAAAAACTGGCCTCCTGGTTCAGCGGCAACTGCGGGCAGGCCGTTAATAAGGAAGACGTCTCGGCCGCGGCCGCCCACGTGTATACCGACCTTACTACGAACCTGGTGAAAGAATTCACGGAACTGCAGGGCGTAATGGGCTACTATTATTCCAGGAACGCCGGCATGAGCGAGAACGCTTCCCGCGCTGTCGGGGAATTTTACTGGCCCGTGTCGGCCAAGTCCCCCCTCCCGTCCTCTAAAGAGGGCGCCATCGTATCCCTCGCCGGCAAACTTGATACTCTGGCTTCCGACTTCGCCCTGGGGCAGATCCCTTCCGGCAGCGAGGATCCCCACGGTCTTCGCCGGGCCGCGCTGGGAGCGGTGCGCATCATACTTGAGAACGGGTTCCGGCTGGACCTGCGCTCGGCGGTTTCCGCCGCTTTCGCCCAGCTCCCCGCCGAAGCCGCCGGCAGGGCCGCCGAACCGCTGCTGGACTTCATCTGGCAGCGCGCCGAGGTCGTTTTCGCCGAAGCCGGCTACCGCTTCGACGAGGCGAAGGCGGTCAGGGAGTTCTTCCTCTCCGGCGGCGATCTGCTGGATTGCCGCGACCGCGTGAAGGATATTAACGCGCTGCGGGCGAACCCCGACTTCGCCGCTATCGCCATGGCTTTCAAGCGCGCAAAGAATATCCTGCGCCAGGCCAAGGCGCCGCTCGCCGGAACCCCCGACGAAGCCGTGTTCGAAACGAACGAGGAAAAAGCCCTGTACGGCGATATAAAAAGGATGTCGGCCAGGCTTAAGGCTCATGTGGACAGCCGGGACTATGCCGGAGGCCTGCAGGAGCTGCTTTCGATCAAGGGCAGCCTGGACACCTTTTTTGACAAGGTTATGGTGATGGCTGAAGACGCTAAAGTGCGCGACAACCGCCTGAACCTGGTAAAGTCCCTGGTGGATCTTTTCGAAGGCGTGGCTGACCTGTCCCAGCTGCAGTAGGGCGCTGTTTGTCCATAAGAATGCCTCCGGAACCCGGCGGTATTTTTATTTAGGAGTTCACCGCTGAGGCGCGGAGGTCGCGGAGGTAAGAGGAGAAAAAGAGTATTGGGTGGGGAAAAGAGTGGACAAGAAACATGAGCCTCAGGTGTAAAATTTTGATTTTCTTTTCTCCGCGTCCACTCCGCGACCTCTGCGCCTCAGCGGTGAAATTCTGTGCTGTTCTTAGAAAGGGTAGCCTATCCGGATGATCGCGTTGGTGCCTTCCGAGCCGTAGGCGAAGTCTATCGTGGCCACCAGCTGGGGGCGTATGACCAGGCGGGCCGAGATCCCGGGGGCGTATTTAAGGTTGCGCGCGCGGAAAGCCGTGGGCTTCGTGAATACCGTGCCCACATCCAGGAAAGGGGCTATCTCCGTCTCGCTGATGAACTTCATGAAAGGGGTGTGGGACAGCGTTATGCGCTCCTCGATGGTGAATACGAATTTCCCGTGGTCCGTAAAGCGGCCGTCGCCCGTCATCCTGAGCCCCGTGCTTTCACCGAGCTGCGGCATGGCGTAAAAGGGCGGGGTTTCACCGCGCTGGAACTGCAGCAGCCAATGCGCCGCGGTCACAAAGCGGCCCTCTTCCTTATAGTTATAGTAGTTCTTCGCCTGGAAGGCGTAGGTGCGGTATTCGTAGTCCGAGCCGAGCTTTTTGTTCGAGTAGAGGGCGGACGCGCTGGCATAGGTGCCGATCTTCGGCAGGAACGGGTGGTCGGTGTCGTCGTAGACCAGGGAAAACCTGTTGGTGTGGAAGAACCGCCTGCCGGCCGCCTCGGAATAGAGCAGCGGAAAAGTTTTCTGCATCTGCCCGGAGTTCATGGGGCCGTCGTCGATCTGCTTCGCGAAATACGAATGGTTGAAGTTGATGAACAGGTGCTTGAGAACCGGGATGTCCAGGATAAACTCCTCCCCGGCAATGTTAAGCGCGTAATTGGCTTTGTCGCCCCTTTTTGAGTTTATGCCGAAGCCGTAGAAAGAGGGCTTGCCGGTAACCCAGTGCTTCGCCTCCACGCTGAGCCGCATTTTGGTGGAAAAAAGCTGCGGGGTGTAGTAGTAGACCATCAGCTCACGCTCCACCCGCTCCGACTTGGAGGCGCGCAGGATGAAGTACCTTTTTTCATCCGGGAAAATGTAATGCCTGTAGGTGAGCGTGGTGCGCAGGTTCGCGTTGTAGGTTATCGAAGGCGCAATTACGGCTTTAAGCTCGCTGGTGTTCTTTCCCCGGATGCCGATTATCGGCATGAAGCCGAAGCTGGGGCCGAGGTCCTTGCTTGAGTCCGCCACCGGCAAAGGTATGATGGGGCCGCTGGCCGTGTTTATGGTGATGGTGTTCAGCAGCCGCGCCAGCAGCCCCTCCTTAGAGGAAGCCGCGGGCAGCTCCAGGACTTTGAGGATGTCTTCCCTGGTCTTAGGCTCTATTTTGGTAATCTCTTCCTTCGCTTTGGGCGTCGGCTTCGCCGGCCGCCTTTCCAGGGGCGGTTGGCTGTAGGCGCCCGAGGCGCAGGCGAACAGCAGCGCGAAAAAAATAAAGAGCGGTCTTCTAGGCATTTATGGGAAGGCGGGGGCTTTTACTATGGGCAGCTTTCTTCCGTAACCGAAAGACTTTTCCGTCACCTTGAGCCCGATGGGCAGCTGCCTGCGCTTGTACTCGTTGGCTTCCACGCGGCGCAGTATGGAGAGCACCAGCTCCTTTTTAAAGCCGCGGCGGATTATTTCGAGCGGGGAGCGGTTCTCCTCGATGTAAAGGCGTATAACCTCGTCGAGCACCTTGTACGGCGGCAGGTCGTCCTGGTCCTTCTGCCCGGGCTTGAGTTCGGCGGTGGGCGGGCGGCATATAACGGCCCGCGGGATAACTTCCCCCCCCCGGTTCAGGTAGCCCGCCAGCCTGTAGACCTCGGTCTTCAGCAGGTCCGCTATGGGCGCTAAAGCTCCGGCGGTGTCGCCGTAAAGGGTGCAGTA
>JAUSCK010000091.1 GCA_030651035.1 Elusimicrobiota bacterium | reverse complement strand
TTATAGAAGCGGCCGCGCTTCTTTCGGCTTCCATAATCAGGCGGAAGCTGGGGGATATGTTCGGGAGTCGCGGCTGACAGCCGCTCGTTAAGGCAGGGGATGATAAAATGCGGGTAGCGATATTGAACCTTACCGGTTCGGGCATAAGCGGAGGGTATAAAAGATACCTTCAGAACGTTCTCCCGTTATTCGCGGAAGACCCGCGGATAACCGCGGTGCTGTGCGCCTCTCCCCGCGCTTTTAACATTGAGGAGTGGGTGACATCTCATCCGAAGATCCGGTTCGTGGAATGCCGGCCTTTCCGGTTCCTCAGGCACAGGCCCGACGCGGAGCTGGAGAAAGAGCTTGGCGCGTTCGCCCCCGACGTCATATTCGTGCCGGTCGCGAGACATCTTCGCTTCCGCGATGTGCCGACCGTTACCATGATACAGAATATGGCCCCGCTGGTATCCGGCGCCTGGTCGGGGTTGAGGGAATTCGCCGCCCTCGCGGCGCAATGGCTTGAGACCCGTATCGCCGTGCATAAAGCCGTAAAGGTCATAGCCATGTCCGATTTTGTCCGGCAGTTCCTGCTGAAGGAATGGGGCGTCCCGAAAAAAAAGATACGCCTGATCTACTTCGGAAATTCCAAACCCGCCGAAGCTCCCCGCCGTCCCCCGGTAATTCCCGCGGCGGGCTGGGATGATTTTCTGTTCACCGCCGGATCTGTGGAGCAGTATCGCGGCCTGGAGGACGTTATCCTTTGCGCGGCCCATGCCCGCACCGTAGCCGGGCGGCCGCTGAAAATAGTTATCGGCGGCAGCGCCAGGAAGGCCATGATGACATACTTCGCGCGGCTGAAGGCGCTGGCGGAGAAGATGGGCGTCGCCGAAGACCTGTGCTGGGCGGGCCAGCTTTCTGCCGAGGAAATGACCTGGTGCTATAACAACTGTTCGATCTTCCTGATGACCAGCCGGGTGGAATCGTTCGCGGTCGTGGTCCTTGAGGCCCTGGCGCACGGTTGTCAGTGCGTTTCCTCCGATACCCCGCCGCTGCCGGAAGCTTTCGGGGGTACCGCCGTCCATTATCCGCCCGGGGATCATGTCGAATTGGCCCATAAAATATTTACGGTTCTCGACAGGGCCCCAGCGGAAAAGCAGGCCATACGCGAAAAGGTCATGGCGCGCAACGCCGATTTCTCCTGGCCCGCCACCGCCGAGCGGACAATAGAAACCCTCCTGGAAGCCGCGAATAGGGCGGCAGTCCGCAAGCCATAGGCCGGGAGCAGCGGGCAGAAGCGGGCGGGTAAAATTTGTTATTATTATGACAAGGAACGGGTAATTATCGCGCAATGGGAAACCGGGTTCTGATACTGGGCGGAGGGGGGACGCTGGGGCACAAGCTCTGGCAGGTTCTGCCGGCTAAATTCCCGGAAACGTTCGTTTCTATCCGCAAACCCAAGGCGTATTATTCAAAATGCGGGCTTTTTGCGGGGGCTAATGTAATTGATGGCCTGGATCTGCGCGATTTTGCCCGACTTAACTCAGTGTTGGAGGATCTGCGGCCTTCGGTGATAATCAACGCAGCCGGCGTTACACTGCGCAGCAAGGAAGCCCTGGACAAGGTTTCGGCTATTTCGGTGAACGCGCTGCTTCCGCACAAGCTGGCGGAGTGGTGCGGCAGGAACGCCTCCCGCCTCATCCATTTCAGCACGGTCTGCGTTTTCGACGGAAAGAAGGGGAATTATAGTGAGGATGACCTGCCGGACGCCCGGGACCTTTACGGTATGAGCAAGGCCCTTGGGGATATCTCGTCTCCCTGCGCCCTGACCCTCAGGTCCTCTTTTATCGGCAGGGAGATCTTCGGCGGCGCGGAACTCCTGGAGTGGTTCCTGGCGCAGGGCGGGAAAAAAGTTAAAGGCTTCCGCAAAGCGATATTTACCGGGCTGACTTCCAATCGTCTCGCGGAGCTGGTGGGGGAGTTGATCGTAAAATCCCCGGCTTTGAACGGCCTGTACCACGTTTCCAGCGAGAAGGTTTCCAAATACGAACTTCTGAAACTGATGAAGGACGCTTATAAGGTGGACGCGGAAATAGAACCGGACGATAAATTTGAATGCAGGCGCGATCTGGACGGCGGCAGGTTCGTAGAGGCCACGGGATTTAAATGTCCTTCCTGGCGGGCGATGATGGCTGACATGGCCGCGGATAAAACACCGTACACCGACTGGCGTTAATAAGGAGCAGCGACTTTATGCCGAATATCAAGAACAAGACCATACTTATCACCGGAGGCACCGGTTCCTTCGGGCACGAGCTGTTAAAGACGATAATCGATAAAGATTTCAAAGAGGTCCGCATTTTCAGCCGCGACGAGCTCAAGCAGGAACATATGCGCATAGAGCTCAACAACCCCAGGATAAAATTCTATATCGGCGACGTCCGGGACCGGGACGGCGTGGATGCCGCCATGAAAGGCGTCGACCTGGTTTTCCACGCGGCCGCCCTGAAGCAGGTCCCTTCCTGTGAATTTTTTCCCATTCAGGCGGTGATGACCAATATCCTGGGCAGCCACAACGTGGTAGAGTCCGCCATACAGCATAAAATTGAAAGCGTGGTCTGCCTGGGCACGGATAAAGCGGTTTACCCCGTGAACGCCATGGGTATGACCAAGGCGCTGATGGAAAAGGTCGCCCAGGCCGCCTGCCGGGGGCTGAGCGAAAAGGATACCAAGGTCTCTACGGTCAGGTATGGCAATGTCATGTGCTCGCGCGGCTCCGTTATCCCGCTTTTCATAAAGCAGATCAAGGAGAAGAAACCCATAACCGTTACCGACGCCGGGATGACCAGGTTCCTGCTGCCCCTGCCCGAGGCTATAAAACTGGTGCTGTTCGCTTTTACCAACGCAAAGCAGGGGAACCTGTTCATTAAAAAATCCCCGGCCTGCACGGTAGGGGACCTGGCGATCGCCTTGAAAGAGCTGTTCAAGTCCGATGTGCCGGTCAAAAGCATAGGTATACGTCACGGCGAGAAGATCTACGAGACCCTGGTTACGATAGAGGAACTGCGCCGCGCCGAGGACATGGGGGATTATTTCAGGGTAAGCATGGACGGCCGGGACCTGAATTACAACAAATATTTCACCGAGGGCGATAAAAAGGAAGCGAAGCTTTCCGACTACACCTCGCACAATACGCAGCGGTTGAACGTCCAGGAAGTCAAGGAAATGCTCTTAAAACTGCCCGAAGTAGTGGCGGAACTGAAATAAGCGACAGGGGACTTAATTTATGCCTTTAAAACTGATGACCATAGTCGGCACCAGGCCGGAAATAATAAAGCTCAGCCGCGTGATGGCCGAGGCGGAGAAATACCTGGACCATGTGATAGTGCATACCGGGCAGAATTACGATTACGAACTTAACGAGATCTTCTTCAAGGAACTCGGCATACGGAAGCCCGATCACTTCCTGGGCTCGGTCGAGGGTTCCCTGGCCCGGACCATAGGCAATATCATCGCCAAGTCCGACGAGATCATGGAGAAGGAAAAGCCCGACGCGATCCTGCTTTACGGTGACACGAACAGCTGCCTTTCGGTGCTTCCCGCCAAGCGCCGTAAGATCCCGGTCTTCCACATGGAGGCCGGGAACAGGTGTTTCGACCAGCGCGTGCCTGAAGAACTCAACCGCAAGGTCGTGGACCACCTGAGCGACATCAACATGACGCTCACCGAGCACGCCCGGCGCTATCTAATAAGCGAGGGCCTGCGC
>JAUSCK010000090.1 GCA_030651035.1 Elusimicrobiota bacterium | reverse complement strand
CTGCGCATCCTGCAGCGCCTGCTCTTCTCCGCCGGCGCCATGTCAGTTTTCAGCATCCCTCCCGGAAAGTACTGGGCGGCCACCGCCGGGATTTCCCTGCTGGGAGCCGGGCTTCTGGCTTTCCGCTGGAAGATACATAAGGACAGCCCCGCGGTATAGGGCGCCGGGTAATAGCCGTCCGGCGGGCCGAGGGCCGTTGTGCAAGGTCTATGCCGAAACTTAAAAAGATCGCCTTCATAATAACGAGGGGCCCCCTGTACCGCTATAAGACGGGGGCCTTCGGTATTTTCATCCGCTACTGCCCGCTGACCATCCCGTTCCTGGCCGCCCTCATCCCCGAGGGAATGAACCCCGAAATAGAAGTGTATGACGAAGGGGTTGAGATCATAAACAAGGAAAAGATCCAGGCCGACCTGGTGGCCATCTCCTCGGTAACCGGCGGGGCGCAGCGCGCCTACGCCTACGCGGACTATTTCAGGGCCAGGTCCATCCCCGTGGTGATGGGCGGGGTGCACGCCACGCTGATGACGGAGGAGGCCGCCCTGCACGCCGACGCCGTGGCGAAAGGGATAGCGGTGGAAACCTGGCCGCAGCTCCTGCGGGATTTCGAGAACGGCGGGCTTAAGAAGATCTACCAGCAGGAAGGAGAGGTGGATTTTTCCGGCTGGCCGATACCCAAGAGGGGCCACTACGGCTCCAAACGTAAGAAATTCATAACGGTCAACAGCGTCCAGGCGAGCTACGGCTGCCCCAATAAATGTTTCTTCTGCGTGACGCCCTGCAGCGTCAAAGGCTATCACCACCGGCCGGTCAGGGATGTGGTGGAAGAGGTCAGCCGCATCAAGCGGAAACATTTCATCTTCCTCGACCCCAGCCCGATAGAGGACCCCGCTTACGCGAAAGAGCTTTACAGGGCGCTGATACCGCTCAAAAAAAAGTGGCTTAGCCCGAGCACCATCAAGATGGCCTTCGACGAAGAGCTGCTGGAAGCCGCTGCCGCGAGCGGCTGCGAGGGGCTGCTGATAGGCTTCGAATCCATAGTCAAAGCCTCCATAGGCGACACCTGTAAAAGCTTCAATTACCCGGATAAATACCTGCAGGCCGTGAAGAATTTTCATAAAAAGGGGATAGCCGTGATGGGCTGCTTCGTCTTCGGCCTGGATTCGGACGATAAGAATATTTTCAAAGACACGGTTGATTTCGTCAACGAGGCGGACATCGACGTGCCGCGCTTCACGGTCTGCACGCCCTACCCGGGAACCCCGCTATATAAAAAGCTGGAGTCGGAAGGCCGCATCACCGAGAGGGACTGGGGCATGTACGACTGCCAGCACGTTGTCTTCAAGCCGGCCAGGATGACCGCCGCCGAGCTGCAGGAGGGCCACCACTGGGCGTGGCGGGAAGCGTACCGCCCCGCTTCCACGGCCCGGCGGCTTTTCCGTTCGAGGGCCGCCACGCATCTCGCGCTCCTGGCCACTTTTGCCTACACGCGGTACGCCAGGGCCCTGCCCGCCTATAACCGCGGTGTCATGACGGACCTCAGCGACATCACCGGAAAAGGCTCCGCCGCCTTACCCGGATCTCACCCCGCTGCGGAGGAACCGGGAACCGCGGCCGCGCGCACGTAATATGAGCCCTTACAAGTATGAGCTGGCCACCATTGACGACGAGCCCCGGCTCCGGAGGATCCTGCGGGACACGGAGATGCCGGGGCATATCGCCCTGTCTTTGCAGCGGGAGCCTGATTTCTTTTCCGCCCTGAGGGTGGACGGTCATTTCAACCAGGTCGTGGTGGCCCGGGAGTCCGCCACCCGCGAGATCGCGGTGCTGGGCCTGCGCTCGGTCCGAAGGGTGTTCTTCGACGGAGAACCGGCGGATATAGGGCACATAGGCGGCCTGCGAATGGTGCCGGGGCAGAGAGGCGGAACCCTCCTGGCCCGCGGCTACGCCTTCTTCAGAGAGCTTCATAAGGATGGCCGCGCGCCTTTTTATACCACCGCTATCATGTCCGGCAACGCGCACGCGCTGAGGACCATCACTTCCGGGCGCTGCGGGCTCCCGGCCTATGTCCCGGCGGGGGAGAATATTACCGCGGTGATCCCGGCCGGGCCCGCAGCGAAGGCGGCGGCCGCCGGCTTTGAAATTACGAGAGGCACCGGGGAGACGATGCCGGAAATACTTTCTTTTCTCCGCCGGGAGGGTGCGAGGAGGCAGTTCTTCCCCTGCCTGGAGGCCGGGGATTTTGCTTCCGGCGCCTTAAAAGGGCTGACCCCTTTCGATTTTTATGTCGCTTGGAAGGACGGGCGGATAGCTGGCTCGGTGGCCGCCTGGGACCAGGGCGCCTCGCGGCAGGTAGTGGTGGCCGGCTACGGGGCCGCTGTCGGCGCGGCCAGGCCTTTCTATAACGCCTTCGCCAGGCTGTCCGGGTACCCCCGCCTGCCCGAACCCGGCTCGCGCCTGAATTTCCGCTGCGCCTCTTTCATCGCTATAGCCGGGGACGAGCCTCCCGTACTTGCCGCCCTGCTCGGCAGGATCGCGCGGGACTGCGTTGCTGAAGGCAGGAATTTGCTGCTGGCGGGTTTTCACTCCGGCGACCCGCTACTCGGCGTGCTCGGCGGCTTCAGGCATCTCAGGATAACAAGCCGTGCCTTCCTTGTAGCTTTCGAGGGAGCCGATGGACTGGCGGCCCGCGCCGGGGGCAGACCGCATTACTTCGATATCGGGATCAGCTGAATATGAGTATTTCCGCCGAGACGATCAGCACGCGGGCCCTTACCATGGAGGACAAACTGGCCATGTTCGGGCTGCTCGACGCCCATTTCGACGGGGTCTCGCTGCCCGCTTTCCTTCACGACCTGGCTGAAAAGACCTGGGTCATTGTGCTGAGAGACCGGGCGACCGGAAACCTCGCGGGGTTCTCCACGCTGATGCTGCTGGAAACCTCTGTGGACGGCGTCGCCGTGACCGCTGTCTTTTCCGGCGACACTATTATAGCCCGGCAGTACTGGGGGGACCCCGTAATAGTGAAGGCCTGGTTCAAGTTCATTCTCGGCTTCTCGGAAAGCCGCCCCGGTGAACGTCTCTACTGGTTCCTTATTTCGCAGGGCCATCGGACCTACCGGTTACTCCCGCTCTATCTCAATGAATTTTATCCGCGTCGCGGGACGCCTACGCCGCCCGCCGAGAAAAGGGTCCTCGACACCCTGGCCCTGGCAAAGTTCCCCGGAGAATACGATCCTGCAACAGGAGTGATACGCCACGCGGGGGCCGGGCAGCGCCTGAAGCGCGACCTTTCGGAGATCTCCACCGGCAGGCTAAAAAATCAGGATATCGCTTTTTTCGCTGAAATGAACCCGGGACACCGCGAGGGCGACGAGTTGGCCTGCATTGCCCGACTAGAAAGGGGTAATTACAGAAAAATAGCGTACAGGATACTGAACTGGGGGGATGGGCCCGGGCTTTAAGCCAAGGCCCGCGCCCCGCCTATGACACAAAAAGCGCTCGTCAGGCTCTGCAACTTCCTGCTTTTCATTTCCTCCGCCAGGGCGCGGTTCGCGCTGCGCCGCGCCTCGTTCGACATCAGGCTGGCACAGGAGAAACTGCTCGGAGAAATACTCCGCCGCAATAAGGGCACGGAGTTCGGCGGGGAGCATGGCTTCGCGGGCATCTCAGGCTCTGAGCAGTACCGGTCGCGCGTCCCGCTGCGCGATTATGACGCTTTCGCGGACCGCATCTCGGCTATCGCCTCGGGCACAGGAAATGCGCTTACGGCTGAACCCGTGCTGCGCCTGCTGCCCACCAGCGGTTCCGCCGCTCCGACGAAGCATATCCCCTTCACCAGCTACCTGAAGAGCAGGTTCCAAACGGCTATCGACGCCTGGCTCTTCGACCTGTTCGCCGCACACCCCGGGCTTTTCTCCGGCAAGGCGTATTGGCAGATCACGCCACCGGCCCGCAGCCCGGACACCGGGGCCAGCGCCGCGCTGGAGGGCTTTGAGGACGACTCGGAATACCTTGGGCCCGTGGCCAGGCTGCTTAGCCGCTTCCTCCTGGCCGTGCCCCCCGAAGTGGCGCAGCTCTGCGCGATAGACGATTTCCGCTACGCCACCCTGCTGTTCCTGCTGAGGGAACGGGACCTGGCCTTAATTTCCGTCTGGAACCCCTCTTTCCTTTCGCTCCTGCTCGCCCCGGTAAGGGATTGGAGCGGCAGCCTTATCTCCGATATAGAAAAAGGCGCGCTCTCCCTGCCCGGGGGCGGCCAGCTCCCTCCGGGGCTGGCGGCACGCCTGCGGCCGGACCCGGCGCGGGCGGCGGAGCTGTCACGCCTCTTTGCCGCCTCTCCGTTTTCTTATGAAAAGATCTGGCCCGGGCTAAGGCTGATAAGCTGCTGGTGCGACGCCGCCGCCGCGCCCCAGGCGGCGCGCCTGGCGGCTCTCTTCCCTGGAGTCAGTGTACAGCCGAAAGGCCTGATTGCCACGGAAGCTTTCGTTTCATTGCCGCTGGAGGGGTTCACCGGCCACGCGCTGGCGGTAAATTCGCATTTCTTCGAGTTCCTTCCGGCCGGCGGCGCCAGCCCTAAATTCGCCTGGGAGCTCGCTGTCGGCGAGCGGTATGGGGTGGTGGTCACGAACGGCGCAGGGCTTTACCGCTACCGCCTGCACGATATCGTAGAGGTGACCGGTTTTTATAATGAGATTCCGTTGCTTAAATTCATAGGCAAGGAGGATCGTGTTTCCGACATAGCCGGGGAAAAGATAAGCGAGCAGCACGCTGCCCGGCTGCTGGAATCCTTGTTTCGCGCGGCGGAACTTTCCCCGGCTTTCAGCCTGGTGGCGCCGGAGCGGGAGGGGGAGGAAACTTTCTACTGCCTCTTCGCCGAACTGGACCCGGCCGGAGAAGCCGCCGCGCTCCGGGCTGACCTGGCCGGTCGTTTCGAAAAGGGGCTGAGCGAGAATTTTCACTACGACTATTGCCGCCGGCTGGGCCAGTTGGGCCCGGCGCGTGTATTCGCAATAACTAAGGGCCTCGCCGGGGCGGCCGAAACTTACCTGGCCTGCAGCGCCGCCGCGGGCAGGAAACTCGGCGGTATAAAGCCGCCCGCTCTCGAAAATACTATGGGCTGGTCGAGCCGCTTTAAGGGCCGCTACCTACCGCAGGGCAGCGGCGCGGGTGCGGCTCCGGTTCCCGCCGGGGGGCAGCGGTGAAAATAACTTTTATACGCCCTAACATGGCGGGCTCAAAGGCCTCGGATTCCATGCCGCCGCTGTCGATAGCGGTTCTCGACGCCCTGACGCCGCCCGGCATCGAGACCGAGTTCTACGACGACAGGATAGAGCGGGTACCGCAGGGACTTAAAACGGACCTGGCGGCGATCACCGTGGAAACTTTTACCGCGCGGCGGGCTTATGCCATAGCGGCGGAACTCAGGCGCAGGGGCGTGCACGTAGTCATGGGCGGCTATCACCCGACCTTTTTGCCCGAAGAGGCGCTGGAGCACGCCGATACCGTCATCGTCGGCGAGGCGGAAGGGGTCTGGGAGAGAATGCTGGAAGATTTCCGGGCGGGGAAATGCCGGAAAATCTACGAGGGCGGCTGCCTGGCGCCGCTTGCGGGCGCAAAATACGCCCGCAAGCTGTTTCGCGGCAAGAAATATGTGCGCGTCGCCCCGGTGCAGTGGAGCCGCGGCTGCGGCTTCGCCTGCGATTTCTGCTCCATAAGCGCCTTCTACGGCGCCACGCAGCGCCGCCGCCCGGCAGAAGAAGTCGTCGCGGAGATCGGGAGCCTGGGGAAGAAATATTTTTTCCTGATCGACGACAACTTCGCCAGGGACAGGGAAGAGGCGAAAAAGTTTTTAACGGCGCTGGCCCCGCTCAACATCCGGTGGTCGACGCAGGTCAGCATCGACATCGCCGGCGACGCGGAACTTCTCTGGCTCATGCAGAAAAGCGGCTGCATGGCGGTGCTGATCGGCTTCGAGTCCCTGGACAAGCGGAATCTGGAGCAGATGGGCAAGGGCGTGAACCTCCGCGGCGCCGGGTATGCGGCCGCGGTCAGGCGGATAAAGGACCATGGGATCATGGTCTACGGCACTTTCGTCTTCGGCTACGATTTCGATACTAAAGACTCGTTCGGCGCTACGCTGGATTTCGCGCTGGAGAACAAGCTGGTGCTCGCCAACTTCAACCCCCTTATGCCCATGCCCGGCACCCCGCTTTACGCCAGGCTGGAGGCGGAGGGCCGCCTGATATATAAGCGGTGGTGGCTGGACCCGGGCTTCCGCTACGGAGACGCCATGTTCAGGCCGCGGGGCATGACCGCGGGGGAGCTCACGGAAGGCTGCTGGAAATGCCGGACTGAATTCAACAGATACTCGTCGATAGCGGCCCGCGCGCTGGACTTGCGAGCCAACTGCGCCAGCCCCGGCAACCTGTTTATCTTCCTGCTCTCCAACCTGGTGTCCCGGAAAGAGATTTTCAGAAAGCAGGGCGCCGCCCTGGGCGGGGCGGAATGAAGATAGCCTTTATCAAGCCGAACATCGGCCGGATGGAGCACAGCCTCTACGTGGACGAAGCCAGGATGGCGCCGCTCCAGTTCGGCGTGCTGGCCGCGCTTACCCCGCCCTCCTGCGAAGTGGTCCTGCACGACGACCGCTGCGAGAAAATACCTTACGACGAGCACGTGGACCTGGCCGCTATCACCGTGGAAACCTACACGGCGCGCAGGGCTTACGAGATAGCGGCGGAGTACGGAAAGCGCGGGGTCCCGGTTGTAATGGGAGGAATGCACGCCGCGCTGCTGCCTGACGAAGTAGCGCTGCACGCCGATTCAGTTTACACCGGAGACGCCGAATTCCTGTGGCCGCAACTGCTGGAAGACGCTAAGCAAGGCAGACTGAAACCTTTTTACCGGGGGGGCACGGACAGACCGCAGCCCGGCCTGCCGACGCGAAGGGATATCTTCAAGGGCAAAGGCTACCTGCCCATAACCATGACGCAGTTCGGCAGGGGCTGCCGCTTCGACTGCGAGTTCTGCGCCACCAGCGTTTACTTCAATAAGCTCCATTCGCACCGCGATATAAAAGAGGTGGTGGCGGAGATCGAGGCGCTGAACAACGATATCGTGTTCTTCGTCGACGACAATATAACGGCTGACCCCGACGCCGCTAAGCGGTTGTTCCGGGCGCTGATCCCGCTGAAGATCAGGTGGATAAGCCAGGCCAGCCTTGACGCGACCCGGGACAGGGAGCTGATGTCGCTGATGGCCAGGAGCGGGTGTATCGGTAACGTGGTGGGTTTCGAGTCCATAGATCCCGGCAGTGTCCGGTCGATGAATAAGGCGCAGAACCTGGGCGGAGAGGCCGGGTACCGGACGCAGCTGGAGGTCCTCAAAGACCACGGGCTCTCGACCTGGGCGGCCTTTACGCTGGGCCATGATCTCGACACCAGGGACACCGTCAAGAGGACGCTCGAGTTCGCGCTCGAGAATAAATTCGCTTTCGCCGCCTTTAATATCCTGATGCCTTACCCCGGGACGCCCGTGTACGAGAGGCTCCGCGGCGAAGGCAGGCTGCTGTACGACGGGAAATGGTGGCTGCACCCGGAATACCGGTTCAACCACGCCGCTTTCCGGCCCAGGCTGATGACCCCGGGCGAACTTACGGACGCCTGCTTCGAAGCCCGCAAGACCTTCAACAGCGTCTCCTCCATTGTCAGGCGCGCCTTCTCGCTGAAGACCAACATGGGCTCCCTGTTCAGGTTCCTGGTCTACGCCAGGTACAATAAACTTTTCCGCAAAGAAGTATTTAAAAAACAGGGAATGCTTTTTGGCCTCGAAGGCGCCTCGTCGCCGCGCGGCGGGGGAACCTGATGAAAATAGTCTTTGTGCTGCCGGGCGTGGGAAAAAAACCGGGCGAAAAATATATAAAGAGCTGGAAGATGGAGCCGCTCTGCATCTCTACTCTTAAAGCCCTTACCCCCGCAGGCGTGGAAACGGAGTTCTTCGACGACAGGCTTGAACTGGTGGATTACGGCACCGGCGCCGACCTCGCCGCCATTACCGTGGAAACCTATACGGCCGCGCGGGCCTATAAGATGGCGGCAGAATTCAGAAAGAGGGGAGTAAAGGTCATACTCGGCGGCTACCACGTTACCCTGCTCCCCGGAGAGGCGGCGCCGCACGCCGATTCTATCCTGACCGGCAATGCCGAGAATGTCTGGTCCGCCGTTATAGAGGACTTTAAGCGGGGAGAGCTTAAGCAGGTCTACGAGGGCGGCTGCGCCAAGCCGGCCGTTCAGCCCGACCGCAGCATCTATACAGATAAAAAATACCTGCCGCTGAATCTGGTGGAGACAGGGAGGGGCTGCCCCTTCGCCTGCGAATTCTGCGCTATCTCGTCCTATTACGGTTCCCGCTACCTCGCCAGGGACCCTGCCCATATCGTGTCGGAGCTGGAGGCCGCGCCGCATAAATTTACTTTTCTTGTGGACGATAATATCGCCGCCGATCCCCGGCACGCCGGGAAGCTCTTCGAAGCTATTGCGCCGCTGAAGACGCGGTGGTTCAGCCAGGCTTCGCTGCACGCCGCCAGGGACAGGTCGCTCCTGAAGAAAATGAAAAAGAGCGGCTGCGAGGCCCTGCTTATAGGTTTCGAATCTTTGGACGAAGCCAACCTGAAGCAGATGAAGAAGGGCTGGAGCTGCGGAGCGGGCGAGGCGGGCGAGCTGGTGCGCGCCATCCACGGCGAAGGCATCAGCATCTACGCCACTTTCGTATTCGGCTTCGACAACGACACCCCGGATACTTTCAAACAGGCGCTGGATTTTTCGCAAGAGCACGGCTTCTTTTTCACCGCTTTCAACCACCTGCTCCCTTTCCCGGGGACGCCGCTCTACGACCGGCTCAGGCGCGAGAACAGGCTGACTAAAGAAGCCTGGTGGCTGGAGTCCGACTACAGCTACGGAGACATCCCTTACACGCCCAGCAATATGAGCCCGCGCGAGCTTTCGCAGCGCTGCGCCGCCGCCCGGCGCGAGTTCTTTAAGTATTCGTCTATTCTCCGGCGGGGGGGCAGTTTGCTGGGCAGGAACGCGGACCCGCTACTCGCCGCTATTTTCCTCAGCCAGAACCTGGAACTGAGGGCGGAAGTGGATGGTAAACTGGAACTGCCGGTAGGCCGCGGTCTGGACGAGCTTCCTAAATAACCGGTTTCAGCCCTGTTTGTTTTCCGCGGGCGGCTGGTATCGTGACAGGCCGTAATGGCCGTTGCAGCGGTAGGAATACAGCGCGAAAACCGAGACGGGAACCACTAGCGACAGCAGGTTGAAAACAACTGCCAGCAGCCAGAGCCGTCCGGCGCCCTGGCCTTCGAGGTAAGCGTATTCGCCCGCCTTTATCCCGACGCCGTAAATGAAACCGAAAAGACCGAAATAAACCGGGGCGTAATCCGAGACGATGGCCTCCGGCGGCTGCTTTTCAAAGGACTGCTTGTTGTAGACCCGGATCAGCCCCGCCCTGACAGCGTAAATATCATAGAGCCAGTTCCAGAACGCGAGCGCTGACCCCAGGATAAAGCCGGCGCGCAAAAGCCCGGCAATGCCTGAAACTTCCGCGGCCGGGACCAGGCAGAGGTACGCCAGGAAGCTGGCGGCCGAGCCGAACATGAACCCGTGGTGGGGCCGGAACTTGCCCAGCTTCAGCTTCACGTCGAATTCCCATAACCCCGTAACATTTGTTCCCAGCGCGGGAATGATATACGAGGTCAGGACAGGAATGGATAAGATATACAGAACGTAAGGGTGGCTGCGCCCGAACCTTTCCCACCACAGCCAATAGGAGAGGGGGAACACAATAAGCGGGAGCGCGTACTGGTAAATATTGAAAATTATTTTCATCGTATTGTGCGGTGATATTCAGCTGCGCCCACCTCTATTATAGCGGAGGGGGCCATCGTTTACAATGACCCTGGTTCGCTTTATGCCAATTGGTTCTATTAACAACTGAACAGTTATAATAGTTAAGGAAAAGAACTTATTAATAACAGCCTATGTTTAAGACAAATCTGCGTTTCACGGTTTTCCTTCTGCTGGCGTTCTTGTGGCGAGGCGAAGCTATGGGCGCCGGGGTAACCAAGGTTCTCCTCCTTGGCGATTCGCTGACAGAGGGCCAGGGAGTCCCGGAAGACTCAACTTACGCGGCAGCTATGGAGCGCGAGCTTAAAATCATGGGGCGGACTGACGTCGTGCTGCGCAATGCCGGGATCGGCGGCTCAACCTCGGCGAGCGGGCTTTCCCGGCTTAGGTGGCATTTGAAGGAAACTCCCCGGCCGACCATTCTTGTGCTTGCCCTCGGGCCAAACGACGGCTTACGCGGGCTCAGCACTGAGGTGATGAAGACGAACCTGAGGGCCGTGATCCGGCTGGCCGCAGAAAATAAGATGAAAGTGCTGCTCGCGGGAATGAAGGTGCCGCCGAACTACGGTAAGGCTTACACCAGGCGTTTCGAGGCAGTGTTCAGGCAGCTTTCGCGCGAAGAGCATGTTCCGCTGATCCCGTTCCTGCTGGAGGGGGTGGCGGCAAATCCGAAACTTAACCTGCAGGACGGGATCCACCCGAACGAAGAAGGCTACAAGGTCGTGGCCGCGACCGTCTTAAAACATCTCTTGCCGTTGCTGGGAATAAAGCAAACGAAAGGACCTGAAAAATGAGTATTCCTGAGATCCCCGCAGTTTCCCTGAGCGCATTATGCAAAACCTATCCCCATTCCGAGGATCCAGTAGAAGTTCTCAAAGGGGTGGAGCTCGAACTTGCTGAAGGGGATACCGCGGCTGTCCTGGGACCGTCCGGCAGCGGCAAATCCACGCTTCTGGCCTTGTTGGGCGGGCTTGACCGGCCCACTTCGGGCCAAATTTCGCTGCTGGGAGAGGATCTTGTGAGGATGTCCGAACCCGGGCTGGCAAGTTTCCGCGCAAGAAATCTGGGCATCGTCTTCCAGCAATTTCATTTGATGTCTCATATGACCGCGCTTGAAAACGTAGCGCTGCCGCTGGAGATAGCGCGCGATCCCCGCGCGTGGGAGAAGGCGCGGAAGGGGCTGAGCGACGTCGGCCTTTCCCACCGGGAGAACCATGTTCCCGCCGAGCTCTCCGGCGGCGAGAGCCAGCGTGTGGCTATCGCCCGCGCGCTCGTCGCGGAGCCGCGCATCCTGCTGGCCGACGAGCCCAGCGGGAACCTGGACGTCCATACCGGACGGCAGGTGATGGAGCTGCTGTTCCGTCTGGTGCGCGAACGCCGTGCCACGCTCCTGCTTGTTACACACAATCCCGAATTCTCCGCTCAGTGCGGGCGCCGGTTCAACCTGGAAGACGGTAGGCTTGGCAATGCGTGAAGGGGGACTTTTTCTCCGGCTCGCCTGGCGCGAGATCCGCGCCAATCGCGGGTTCGCAATTTCCTTTTCTCTTACGCTTGCCGTAGGGCTGGTGGGCCTATTCACTATCGACATGCTCAAGGCGTCGTTCGAGGCGGGCCTGGCCGTGAAGTCCCGCAGCGTGCTGGGCGCCGATCTGCTGGTAAATTCACGGCGCCGGCTCACTGAGACCGAACTCGACGGCATCGCGCGGCGTATGCCGCAGGGTACAATTTCGCGGCGTGAGGCCAGCCTGCTGTCGATGGCCCAGGGGGCCGGCGAGTCGAGATTAGTCGAATTGCGCGCGGTCGACGAACGTTTTCCGTTCTATTCCGCGGCGATCCTGAAGAGGCAGGGACGTGTGGACGGCGATACCAGTAAAGACCTGGCGGGGGGAGCGGCGGCTTGGCTCCCGCCCGAACTGGTATTGCAGCTCGGAATAAATGCCGGCGGAGCTATCAAGATCGGGGCTGTATCGTACACCGTGTCGGATGTGCTTGAGGACGATCCGGCGACAGCATCAGTGAGCTTCAACCTCGCTCCCAGGGTGTATGTCGGACTTCAAACCCTGGACGCGACTGGGCTTCTGCAAACCGGCAGCCGGGTCTCATTCCGTTATCTCTATAAAACCCCGCCCGGTACAGATGTAGCGGCTTTGTCCCGTTCGATCAGCGGAGCCATAAAGTCACCGCAGATCCGGGTCCAGACCCATCAGACCGCAATAGAGCACCTGACCCGCGGCGTATTGTATGTTGGGGATTACCTCGGGCTTGTGGCTTTAATGGGGCTTTTCCTAAGCGCAGTAGGGTGCATCTATCTTGCCAGAAGCTTTCTGGACGGCCGGCTGCAGGCGGTGGCGATACTCATCAGCCTTGGCGCCTCTCACGCAACGGCGTTCCTGGTCTACCTTACTCAATTCATCTATTTAGCCGCGGCCGCAGCCTTGGCGGCTGGCGCTGCGGCTATCGTTTTGGTGCGGCTGGCCGCGCGCTGGGCAGGGCCGCTTGTCGGAGACATTCATGTGAAGGTTTCCTTCCTCGATATCGGCGTCGGCCTGGCCGTGAGCGTCGGCGCCGTGCTGCTTTTCTGCGGTCCTATGCTGCTCCGTTTGCGGCACGTCAAGCCTGCGGACCTGCTGCGGGGACAGGAGGGACTTCTGCCGCAGGGGATGGTCGGCCGACTTGCCGCCTATCTCCCCGGGCTGGCGGCCTTCTGGCTGCTTGCCGTCTGGCAGGCGCACTCATTGCGGACCGGCGGGATATTTATTGCGATCTTCCTGGTGTCGGCGTTGCTGCTTGTGGGTATCGGGGCCGGCAGCCTGAAGTGGCTGTCCCATCTGGACCTGCGCAGGCTGGGTTTCGGCGGGCGGATGGCTTTGCGGTTCATTGCGCGCCAGCGCGGCGCGTCGCTGGCTAGTTTTTTTGCGATCTCGCTGGGCGCGCTCCTTGTGAGTCTTATTCCGTCGGTCAGGCAGGTGCTGGACGCCCAGCTCAATCCCGGCGAGAGCGCGACCCTGCCGGGCCTTTTCATGTTCGACATTCAGGATGAACAGGTGGGAACGCTCAGGGACGTTCTGGCCAAAGCGGGGGTTCCGATAAATTTTCTTTCACCCATGATCCGGGCCCGCCTCTCTAAGGTCAACGGCGCTGAAGTTAAAACCCGGCCCCCCGACCATCGCCGGACGTACGAGCGTGAGGATGAACACAACGATCACGGCCGCGCGCGCAGCTACAACATCTCCTACAGGGACGGACTTTCTTCCTCGGAGCGGCTGGTCTCCGGAAAACCGTTCTCCGGCACCTACCAGGAAGGAAAGGGGCTGCCGGAACTGTCGCTGGAACAGCGGTTCGCTAAACGGCTGGGCGGCGGGGTCGGCATCGGCGACACGCTGACTTTCGACGTACAGGGGGTTCCTGTTACCGGGCGCATTGTTAATCTGCGGGCTGTGCGGTGGACCAGCTTTCAGCCTAATTTTTTCATCCAGTTCCAGCCCGGAGTGCTTGAAGACGCGCCTAAAACCTTTGTCGCCTCAGTCGCAGGGCTTGGCTTGGATAAGAAGATTTCACTTCAGAATAACCTCGTTAAGGCGCTGCCGAATGTGTCCGTGATAGATATTGAAGCTACGGTTAAACGCGGCTTGGAATTGGTGAACCAGATAGAGCGCGCGCTCGCTATTATGTCCTGGGTTACGCTGTTCGCCGGCTTAACGGTATTGTTCGCCATAGCCCGCCATCAGACCAGGCGCCGCCTGATAGGGATGACGCTCCTGAAGGTGCTCGGAGCCTCCACGCGGGACGTTGCGGTGATCGCCGCAATGGAGTTCGCCGTAATCGGGTTTTCAGCCTCCGTCTTAGGCGTGGGGCTTAGTTTCGCCGGCGCGGCTGTGCTCAGTGTCACGGTTTTTGACAGTCCGTGGGTGTTCGCTCCGGCAGTGCCGGCGCTGATCGTTCTGGCGACAACGCTTTTGTGCTGCGCGATGGGGCATAGCCAGCCACAAAACGATCATGGCGCGCCCAGCCGCCTTGTTAAGCGCCGATTAACTTTAATCGCTAAGTCCGCAACAGGAGTAACGCAGCTCATGAAGGAAAATGGACGCCTACAACAGCTTTTGCAAATCCTGCTGTGCGTTCTTTTTACAGTTCCCGCGCTCTTTCTCCCGGCAGCCTCCCAGAGCCTGGCGGTGTCCACCGCTCCTGTCCGCATAGAGAGGATAATTTTCCGGGGCAACCGCACGGCTGAAAAGATTTTGCGGAAGCACCTCTCTTTTTCAGAGGGGGATCCCTTAAGCCCTTCCACTTTAAAAGACGCGAAGACCAGTCTTTGGGATATGCGCCGGTTTAAACAAGTGGATGTTTCCTCCTCCGCGGTTCCGGGCGGTAACGCCGAGATAAACATAAACGTCGCGGACGGCTGGTATCTGATGCCGATTCCATTCTTCATAAGCGGAAGCGGGGGCAGGCACGCCGGACTTGTCCTGTTCGAAAGCAACATCTTCCGACAGGCGGAATCGGTTATGGCATCTGCGGCCTCCGGCTCCGCCGGTTCCAGCGGCGCGCTTTCACTGCAGCGTGAAGGAAGGTCTTTAAGCATAGCTGTACGGAGACAGGCTTTTACCGAGCGTAAGTACGCCGATGGAGCTTTCAGCGCGGGTTCCGGTTATGTGTCTCCTGCGGATAACCGCGGGACTTCAAGATACGGCACTGTTGTAGATAGCTATCTCAAAACCAGGGATGAAACCGCGCTGGCCGTAGGTCTGCCGCTCACGCGCGCCTCCGGCGGCTGGCCAGCTCTGTCAACCTCTTTCGGCTGGGCACGCTCCAGATTGGAATATTCGGACCCGACTTCAGCTATCCCCGATGACTCCGGGCGGCAGGGGCAGGCCTTTATTTCGCTGCGAACCGGGCGTAATGCCAGTGGCGCCGGGGCGGCTGATGCGATAGGCTCGATCTTTGGTTTTGGCTTAGCCGATATGGAAAGGCGGCTTGCGCCCCTTCCCGCCCCTGTTTTTCATTCCGGCGCCGAAGTCTCTTATTACAGGGAAGGCGCCTGGACCGGCTCAGATTTCAATTATGGTTATCTCCTGGGACAGTGGCGAAACACCCTGACCTGGGGCACGCACCGCAGCCTTTCGCTGCGCCTGTCCGGCGGGTCCGGCCAAAGTCTTCCTGCCAGCCGCCTTCTGGCCACGGGGCACGAAACAGGTCTTTCCGGCCGCTACGCCAGGGAATTCCGGGGAGACACCGCCGCAGGAGCTAACCTTACATATTCCCACCCGTTCCGGATAACCCGGCGGGGGATCTGGCAGGGGTCATTATTCGTGGAGACAGCGCGGGCGTGGGGTGGGGCGGCGGCCGGGAGCAAAGCCGGCGCCGGGGCGAGCTTCTGGTATAAGTTCTGGAGATTTCCTCTGCCTCTCGGCGTCTCCTATACCTACTGCTTCGACGACCGCGATTTACAGGTGTCGGCCGCCCTGGGCGGGAGATTCTAGTTCCACCCCAACCCGAGCTCAATTCAGAACACCATTTCAGCCCGATCACTTTTTGCGAATGCGCTCTGTTGGCGGATTTGTCGCACCGGTTGCTAAATCCTGGCACGGCGTGCCTAATTTTGCGCCAGGTTCGCGCTGGCTGAGCTTTTTACTCTGAATAGCGTTGTGGCCGCTCCCGGTGTCATCATAAGCGGTGGAACACACTAAGGCTGAGTATCTTACTTGAATCCTGTCACAAAAAACTATATATTTGTGTGACAGAGGTTAAGACATCACATTTAGGGTTTTAGCCCCAAACTAATCTCAATTCCGATCACCGTTTTGTTTCACCAGCACCTTGAAGGTACCCTTGCGGGGAGCCCTTGACTAGTGGTACTATATCTGGTACAATAAGAACATGACTACTATAACAACCAGCCAGGCCCGCGCGCAGCTCTTCAGTCTTGTCGATGCGGCCGTAGTTTCCCACAGGCCGGTGCAGATAAAAGGGCGCCGCGCCTCCGCGGTGCTTGTGTCTTCCGAAGATTGGGAAGCCATCCAGGAGACGCTTTATCTTCTGTCCGTCCCTGGCATGCGCGAGTCCCTTGTTAAAAACATGAGGACACCTGTTGCCAAATGCGCAAAGAAGCTGCCATGGTGAAGTGGGAACTTGTTTTTACACGGGACGCCTGCAAAGACGCAAAGAAGATCCAAGCCTCCGCGCTTCGCGGCCGCGTAGACGCATTGTTTGAGGTTATACGCGCCAACCCGTTCCAGAATCCTCCCCCTTACGAAAGGCTCGTGGGTGATCTCGCCGGCGCCTACTCCCGGCGCATTAACATCAAGCACCGCCTCGTCTACCAGGTCTACAAAGCCGGACACATCGTAAAGATATTACGTATGTGGACCCATTACGAGTGATGTAGCCCTTAACGGACCTTCCCGTGTCAGCAGGCATCAGTAGATGTTAGCTGAGCTCTTCACCCTGAAACCGATCACCATTTCCAACCGATCACTTTCTAGTGAATCGGGACCTCATAACTGCCGAAAGAGTGCGATGTTGTCTAAGCTAATATCGCTTTGACTTTACGAATAACTTTATGTAAACTTTATGCATGTATAAGCCTGAATTTAAAGTCCCGGTCCGGGTCTATCGCCTCCTGGAAAGCATAACGGAGATTAAAGAGCAGATCCGCGCTTCTGCTATAAAGGTCCCCTGGGTGCCTTCCCTTGTAAAAGACGCCATGGCCCGCGCCGCCTGGGGTTCAACCGCCATAGAGGGCTGTACGCTGTCCCTTGAAGCCGTAAAGGGGCTGATGGAGGGGAGAAAGGCGCTTGGTTATCCCAACAAAGATGTGCGCATGGCCCAGAACTACCTTGCAGCTCTGGAGTGGCTCCAAAAGCGTGAGAAGGCCGCGCATGTTACTGAGAAAGACGTTTTATTCCTGCATAAGCTTATGGGCGAGGGGGCCTGCGATGATGGCCCTGTAGGTGCTTATCGGCGCTTAGATGCTCGAGCGGGGCTGCATGTGGGCGCCTCATGGAAGCAAGTTCCCGGGCTTATGCGGGATTTGCTGCATTGGCTTGATACCGAAGCCAAAGATCTACCCGCTGTTTTCTCTTCAGCCATACTTCATCTGCGCTTTGTGGGAATCCACCCTTTTCGTGACGGCAACGGGCGCGTAGCCCGGGCGCTTGCCACCTGGCAGCTCTATAGAGCGGGCTTTGATACTCTCCATGTCTTTGCTCTCGACGAAATATTGCTGGAGAACCGTGCCCTGTATATAAAAGCCCTTCAGCGCGTACAGGTGGAGGGGGCGGACCTGGGCTCCTGGTTGGAGTTCATGTCCGAAGCCGTGCTTGAAACTCTTGAGCGAGTCCAGGGCCGCATGGCCGCGCTCGGCTTGAAGGATAAGGGACTGCCGGTGTCGCTGACTCTGCGCCAGGAGAAACTGCTGCGCACCCTGCGCGAACGCGGGCCGCTTGGCATCAGGGAAATAGCCCGCGCCCTGCGCGTAACCTCACCCGGCGCGCATTATGCGCTGAGGCCCCTGCTTAAAGCCGGGATAGTCTTCACAGAAGGAAAGCACAAGAGCACAAAATATTTGCTTAAATAGCCTGTCTTAACAACTTTCAACTGGTCTGGTTTCTGGGGGAAGGTCACAGCGGCCACCTGATCATCGGCCCCACGGACCTCTTCGCCGTGGACGTGAAGAACTAGGGCGGCACGGTCTCGGCTGACAGCAAAGGCGCTATCCGAAGCATCCTTGGCTGTGATCTCGTTTAGCTTGTTTTTTCGAGAGGAGGGTCTCAATGAATATGATAATATTTAACTTTATCATAAATCTTATTTCGGGGATCATCGTTTTGTTTATGTATTTCCCTATGCATGACGAATCCGTCATCTATAG
>JAUSCK010000050.1 GCA_030651035.1 Elusimicrobiota bacterium | reverse complement strand
CCGCAGGGGAACCGCCCTTTACGATAATCTGCATATTATCGTAAGTTGCCCTTTCCCCGCCATATTGCTTCGCCCTGCGCCCGCACCGTTCCTGATAAATTTTAAGGAGGCGGGCGGGCTTGGGTTATACATAACATCGTTATGTTAACTTGCCGTTCGGGGCAAATGTGCGCTTACTCGCGAGCGGAGTTACTTTATAAAGTGGAGTTCCTTACGCGGCCCGGCGCAGCCGCCGCCCTGCCGTCCAGCCTGGAATCGGCTGGCCGGCCCGGCTTGCGGCTGTTCGCCCCACCGCCGCGCCCTGCTGGGCGTGGCGCCCGCCCGCCATAGGCGGGCCGGTTCGTGGGGCCGCCGGGCCGCATCCCTATCCCCCACCCCTGCGCGGCCGCGCGCCCCCCTTGCCGCCGTTGGCGGCAAGGCCCGCGCCAACAACCGCGGCCTTGCGGAAGCATTTAAGGTATTAACCTAATGTATTAAAATAAATTTACGAAGTCACCCGTTGGGCGACGGCAGGTTATAGCCATTCTGTGCGAAACCGGATCAAGATGTTTATCAATTCTAATAATAATCTGGGGACTACTTTATCGAAAATATACAAAGCAACTAACACACAAATCGAAGTTAAAAAACCATTATTTAAAACGCTCTTAAGTAATGGCGAACTGCCCCCGAGAAGGTGACAAGCTAAGAAAGTAATTATTATAAGGCAACAAAACCCAACAATCGTTTCCGTTGAGGTTTTATACCCGAATAAATCAAGTTCTTTTCGAGGCTGTTTTATAACTTCGGATTCCAGGTATCCAGTTAGATAATTCCTAGCACTAATACGATCTTCAATTTGCCAATTCCATATGAGTTCTAAAAAATATCTGGCAATTTTTATCAGTATTCTATTTAAATCTCTCACTGTATTCTTGCTCTTCCTCCGTAGAATAAACAAATAGCTAGGAGCTTTTAAGTTGTTTTCAAACACACTATCCAATAATCCTTTGGGCTCTAAATTTTCCCCGGTTCCTAAAATAAATTTATTCTGTTTGTGATCAAAATAGCCTTCCACACTTGAATGATAAGGGCTAGGTGTTTTATTGCTTATATCAATTGATTCTTTGGTGGGACATTCCTTGTTTTCAAAATCATATGAAACGTGATTAGCAAGCCATTTGCTGCCCCACGTAACTGTAATTCTTATCGGAACTCTTTCGTCAGTAATTTCGATTTTTGGGTGTGCCCCTTCTTGATTATATGCAACATGAATTATCGCAATGACATCGGGGGTTCCATCTTTTAGTGTTGGGGGTTTGTATCTTCCATCTTTGGGATATTCCCGTTGAATCGAAAAGCCAACTTTTATGTCGTCCAATCGGAGAAATGTTTTGTAATCACTATTTTCATCAATTCCAAAAATCTTAAAAAATTCACTTGATGATTCAAAATAGCTCATACTCTTTAATTCATTTTTATGGCAGTCTTCCAGTGTTCTCTAAATCGCGATGGAACTTGGGCCACGCTGTAGTCGCCAAAGTGCCAGAACCGTAGATGGCGTAAAGTTTGCCATCGTCAGAGCCGACGTAAACCGTGCCGTCCAAGCCTATAGTCGGGGAGGAAGTCACAGAGCTGCCAGTGGTGAACGCCCATTTCTGGGACCCGTTAGGATTAATAGCGTAAAGTTTGTTATCACTGGATCCAACATAAACCGTACCGTCTGAATCTATAGCAGGGGAGGAATGCACTAAAGCACCAGTGGTGAACACCCATTTTTGGGAGCCGTTAGGATTAAAGGCGTAAAACATGGAATTATATGAACCGACATAAACTGTACCGTCCGGACCTACGGCAGGAGAGGAACCAACCACGTTGCCTATACCAACCGACCATTTTTGGGAGCCGTCTGGATTAATGGCATAAAGCTTATTATCCGCAGAGCCAATGTAAATTATGCCATCCGGACCTATGGCAGGGGAGGAAACCAAACTGCTACCCGTAGCGAACGCCCATTTTTGGGACCCGTCAGGATTAATGGCGTAAAGCTTGTTATCACCAGAACCGACGTAAACGATACTGTCTGTGCTTATGGCAGGGGAGGACTGCACATAGATGCCAGTGGTGAACTCCCATTTTTGAGAGCCGTTAGGATTAATAGCGTAAAGTTTGCCATTGTCAGAACCAAAGTAAATCGTGCCATCCGAGCCTATAGCGGGGGAAGAATATACCTTGCTGCTAGTGGCAAACTCCCATTTTTGAGAGCCGTTAGGATTAATTGCGTAAAGTTTGCCATTGTAAGAACCGAAGTAGATCGTGCCGTCCAAGCCTATAGCAGGCGATGACGGCACGGAGCTGCTAGTGGCAAACTCCCATTTCTTAGAACCGTCAGGATTAATTGCGTAAAGCTTGTTATCACCAGCACCGACGTAAACTGTGCTATCCACGCCGATAGCAGGGGAGGAACGCATGTCGCTGAGCGTGGTGAACTTCCATTTTTGGGTTCCTATCGGCGTGACTGTTGCCGTGGACACCGCCGCGCTCTGAACTGAGCAATTGCCTGCGGCGTCGCAAGCGCTGGCTGTATAGGAGTAAGCAGTTGAGGCTACGAGGCCGGTATTGCTATAGGTGGTGCCGGTAGGCGTGGCTATGGGCGTAATGCCGCCGTCACGATATATCTTATAGCTTGTCACCCCGACATCGTCGGTAGATGCAGTCCAACTAAGATTAATCTGGCAACTGCTCACGGCCACAGCAGTGAGGTTAGTCGGCACAGTGGGCACCTGTGTATCAGGGGTTGTGGCGCTGGCTGTATTACTATGGGCCGAGCAGTTACCTGCGGCATCGCAAGCACTAACCGTGTAAACATAAGCGGTCACAACCGCAAGACTAGTGTCGCTATAGGTGGTACCTGTTGGTGTGGCTATAGGTGTAGCGCCGCCGTTACGGTATACCTTGTAGCCTGTTACTCCGACATCGTCGGTAGAAGCGGTCCAACTAAGATTAATCTGGCAACTGCTCACGGCCACGGCAGTGAAATTGGTTGGAACTGTGGGTGTTTGTGCATATAGCAACAAAGCCGCCTTTTTCTTGACAACTTTTTCATCTACTTTATCGCCTGTTTTTTTGACCGCTTTTGTAAGACCGAAACTGAAGCCAGCGTAAGCCACCACTGGAATAATAAGAATTACAAAAACACTAATGAGGAATTTTCGCATATGGCTTGTCCGATATTATTTAAAATGCCAATAAACACCCATATTCATCACATACTCAATGTTGCTCGCGGATTCTGAAAATTTATTGTCCTCTAAACTTATATACATGGGACCAAAGTCCAGAAGTAGGCCGATCTGTTTGGTTAAAAATACTTCACCGCCGACAAAAGCCCCGCCAGCATAACCAGTACTTTTACTCGCTTTGCCCTTAAAGGTCAGGTAATCCGCCTCTATTCCGAAAAAGAGGCGCGGGTTTGAGGCCTGTGTGAAATAACGATAATACCTGGGGCCAAGGGCAAAAACTCCAGAACCGGATTGCACTCTTAACTCCCATGCGGTTTTGCTATCAGTTACATATTTTAAAGATGCGCCTGGATAGAGTCCCCCTAACGCCCAGTTCCCGGCGGTCGGCGGATTGTTTACCTGGCTGCCTTCTGCAGCCAAAAGGCGCCCTGTTCCGCTTAAGAATAAAAAGCAGACGGTTGCGGGGAAAAGAATAAATATTTTTAAATAAGACAGTAAATATCTGGCCATATAAATGCCGGGGCGTGATCAATTCACCCTGCCAAAGAGCCGCCCACCCTTATCAACTCTAAAGGTTATAATACAAAAACTGGCAAAGTGTTTTGTGCATTAAACACCAAATCTACTGCGAGTGTCGCAAAAGTTCAACCCGTCTTTCCCCCCTCTCGTCGGGGGATTCCACCTTTCTTTCTCTCAGTGTCGCAAAACTTGTAGTTTTGCTACACCGGGGGAGGGTAGGGCGGGGGAGCAATTAAACCTGTTAGCCGCGCAGAATTCCTTTCCGGCGCTGGCCGGCCATACCAAAACCTAACGCCAGGCGAAAAGGCAAAAACCAGATTTCATAGGGAAAATCCGAAAATAATCGACCGGCAATAGCCCCAGGTGCGCGTTTTATAAACGCCCGCTTGTCTTTGTACCCCGCAAAAACCCGTATAATTAGCAGTCCTTAAAACCTTTTACCTTCCGTCGAGCGGCCAGTTGGCGCCGCAGCTGGTCCGGAGACGCCGGCGTCCGGATAATTAGCAGTCACTTTTTGGGCCCTGCAGGAACCAGATCCCGGAGCTGGCGCGCCTGGCGCGGCCGGACCAGCTTTTACCTGGCAACCTGTGCGGCCCCCTGAGCAGCCCCTGAGCGGACCTTGACAATACATGGTATACCATGTATACTATAATCATGCATATATATGCCATAGAATTTTACGAAACTGAGCGTGGTGATAATCATGTCGCAGAATTTTTAGACGGGCTTACTGAAAAAACACGGAATAAGACTCTTACCTGGATTGCGATGTTAAAGAAATACGGGCCAGACTTAAAGAGACCTTATGCAGACTTACTTGATGGGCCTATCCGAGAATTGCGGGTTCAGTTTGCAAGAGACGAGGTGAGGTTGCTTTACTTTTTTGCTGACACCGTTATTATACTTACACATGGCTTTATTAAGAAAACAAACAAAGTCCCGTTGGGTGAGATTGAAAAAGCAAAACGTATAATGGCTGATTGGCGTAGGAGGAATTTATGAAAAAGAAATATACCTTTGAAGACTACTTAAAAAAACAGGAAGCGAAAGACCCCTCTTTCAAGACAAAATATGAGCATGAACTGCGTCTGACAGAGATCGCCGTTGAGATAGCCCAGGCGCGAGAACAGAAAGGTTTATCCCAGGCGGCGCTGGCAAAGAAGATTCATACCACGCAACAGGTCATCTCTGATATTGAGCGGCATAAATATCCGAATATGACGATAAATACTTTATTGAAGATAACATCAGCGCTGCGTATTCATATCATGCTTTAATGGGGGACCGCTTGTTCGCCTTCCCCCCATAAAAGCGAACTCCCCCCTTCAATCCTGTAACGCCTCCGTCGGGCTACCTTTTACACATTGCGTCCGTAGTTCGCATATTTGATAATATACGAACTATGGCTATATACCAATACAAGCGCGAACCCCTCACCAACGCGAACGCCGACCGCCTCTCTAACGCCTGCCGCTCCGGGATCGAGAAAGTCGTTATCTCGACCCTCCTGGACACCGGCCTGCGCGTCTCGGAGCTCGCCGGCCTCACCAAAGAAAGCATTCTCTGGCAGGACCGCCGGCTCCTGGTCTACGGCAAGGGCGGCCCGTTCGGGAAGAAAACAAAACGGCGCATCGTCCCGCTTACCGAGAGAGCCTTTACCGTCCTGTCCAATTATTTTTCCCTTAACGACACCTTCGGCTACACCGCCCGCGGCATCCAGAAGATCGTCCGCCGCGTCTCCAACCGCGCCGGCATCACCCAAAAGGTTTCCCCCCACGTGCTCCGCCACACCTTCGCAGCCGCCTGCGTTAAAAAAGGACTAAGCACCCGTTATCTGCAAATGTTCCTTGGGCATGATCACCTGGCGACAACGGAAATATATTTAAACGTCTCCCCGGAAGACGCCTGCGCGGAATTTAAGAAACGCTTCTGATTACTCTGCGGCGATATTGGTATTGATAAAGCAATTCTTGTTTGCTATATTTCTATTGTAAGTTTTACTTACAAGGTTTACAAAGGGGTGAAAGTCTATGCGGATTATAACAATCGTCAATCAAAAAGGGGGCACAGGCAAAACCACTACGGCCATTAACCTGGGCGTAGCCCTGGCAAACAAAGGCAAGAAGGTTCTTCTGATTGACTTCGACCCCCAAGCAAGTCTTACCTATTCTCTGGGGATTAAAGACGCCAACCCCACGATTGCCGATGTAATGCTAAATGGTAAGACCCGGTTAACCAATACGCTGACCCCGACACAGGAAGGCCCCCAGGTTGTCCCAGGCAGCTTGACGCTGGCAGATGTAGAGTTAACCCTTTCCACCAAAATCGGCCGGGAGAACATTTTAAAGAACCGGCTGGATGGATTAGAGGGTTTTGACTTTGTTTTTATAGATTCCCCCCCCTCCTTGTCTATGCTGACCGTTAACGCCCTTAACGCGAGCCATGAAGTGTTGATTCCCCTGCAGATGGAGATTTTAAGCTTGCAAGGGCTTTCCCAACTGCTTAATACCATCGTCGAGGTCAAAGAGGTCTTAAATCCAGGGTTGAAAATCGCGGGGATCGTCCCTTCTATGTTCGACAACCGCCGGAACCTGTCCAAGGAGATCTTACAGACATTAAAGGCCAACACGAAAGAAAGGATTTTTAGCACTGTTATCCGGGAGTGCGTGAAGATCGCGGAGGCCCCGAGCTTCGCTAAGAGCGTGCTTAGCTATGCGCCTGGCAGCAACGGCGCTGTTGATTATATTGATTTAGCGAAAGAATTTCTAAAAGGACGGTGAGCTATTATGGCCATGGGTAAGAATGTAAACCTTAAAGACAGGATTATCAAGAGCACAGTGGAAGATGTAATTAAAGGAAGCAAAGAAAGTATTGCAATTAAGACTGACAATAAAAGCCATACGCCCATAAAGAGTAAAACAAGCATTACAAACAAAGCCCACAAAAGAAACAAAGACACAGAGGGCACAGTTAAGATGACCTTTTACATAAAAGAGGATTCCTTCCGTAAGCTTCGGAACTTTGCATATTGGGACAGGCACAGCATAACGGAAGCCTTCAACCTGGTAGTAGCAGACGGCTTAAAAGGGAAAGAAGTAAATAAACCCGAGGGCTCCCGGTAAAGCGGTAGAATATACGCTAAACCCTTACAGGGCCGGCTGGTGCCGCGTTTGGCCGCAGCCAAGGGGGAAAAGCCGGCAGGGGGGGAACCCCTTTAATGTGTCCAGATATTCGTCTACGGGGGCCTGGAGCGCTAAGAATGCACGATAAAAGCATGATAAACAAATCAACAGCCTTAAAAGTTATTGATTTAATGGTCCGGAAGAAATTCCAGGAGCTGCCGGACGATATCGCGTTTTGCTCCAATATTTTCATGATCTTCGGCCTGCCGACGCACAGGCTCAAAGAAAACCCCGCCTTCTGGATAAAGAAAAGCAATTCATACGACCTTGTAATCACCCGCGACCCAAAATGTGAAATCCCCTATGGTTGTTACGCCCGCATGAATCAGATTTTTATTGATACGGAAGTCCGGACAAAAAACACGAATGTAATAGATGTCGGCCGCTCTTTCAGAGACTACACGCAGAAACTTGGCTATAAAGACGGAAAAGCCAATAAAGGGCTGGCGAAGCAGCTGCTTAATTACGTTACCAGTTCAATCAAACTGGATATTAAAGACTCCAACCCCAGCCATATCAGCGGGATCCATACCGTGGTGGCCAAAGCATGGGATTTTTTCTTTGATGTTCCGAACCCGGAACAATTAACACTTTTTAAGGGAAAGATAATACTTAGTGAAGACTATGCCAGATATATTCATGACCATTCCGTGCCGCTGGACATGAATATGATCCGGTGCTTTAAACGGAATCCTTTGGCGCTCGATTTTTACAGATTTCTGGCATACAGGAACAATGCACTTAATAAGACAATCTCCTTTCCGGACCATCTGCTTTTCCAGCAGTTAGGAACAGACCAGGAAGCAGTTAAAGTTACCCGCAGCCGGCTAAAAAAGATATTACAGTTAATCCAGATGTACTGGCCGGTTAATGCTAAGTTTGAGGATGGTTTCTTTGAACTGCGCCCTTCGCCGCCGGCAGTTCAACACCGGCTCCCAAGCAAAACGCCGATAATAATTACTAACAAAAATGATGTGGACAACTAAGTTATCCCCTTCACTTTTGATACCGGGACTGCCTTCCGGTTTTGAGAGGGGGGTGAGGATTTTAAGAAAATTATCCCCTTCACTTTTGATACCAACCCCTTCACTTTTGATACCGGAAATGCGAAAAGCGCTTATTTTATAAGGGTTTACCGTTCGGCAAATAATTAAGACAATTATATATATACAAGTAGTCAGCGCGATGACGATGTTAATAACCTAGCCAGGGAGCAACTACCCGGCAGCAGAAGGGGGCGGTTAAGGGTACCTTGTATGGAAAAAAAGAAACGGCCCGCATATAACCCCGAGTTCGAACTCGCGAAAGGCGCCACCCTGGATGCCGCCTCTTACGATAAAACCCAAAAGATTAAAGTCACAGTTGCAAAAGTGACGGTTGGCGGTATTCCCGGCCGCGCGGAGATCTCCGGAACTGCCACCGGCAGGATCGAGCCTGGCATCGATGGCACCATGGATTTGTGGCTTTCAATCTTCCGTTATATGCGCCCGGACGGCACAACTGATCATGTCGCCGGCTGGAATATCCCAACTATTTTAAAGCCCGGGCAGACCGCGGCCGCTACAGCAAAAGCTTTCGCGGATTATATCAATGCCGGCACCAGGCCGTACCATGCGACTGCTGCAGGCGGTAAAATAAAGATCGTCTTTACTGAAAAATAAGCAGCTGGGGGAGTATGGGGAAAAGTTACACATTAATATTGTTCATACTGCTGTCGGCCGGGCTGTCCCAGGCGCGCGCGGCAGAAGCCAAGCCCGTTTATCAATGGGTTTCAGCTAACGAGTATTATTTTATCCTGCCCACCGGGCAGGATTTGTATTTACCAAGGAACGGCGATACCCTGAGCGTTAAGCCCTGGGGTTTTGGTTTCCGGGCGGTAGGACATGAAACGTTCGCCAAGACCGGCGGCCTGCAGTTCCAGAGCATCAAGGTGGACAACCCGAGCACAGGCCGCAACACTTTCTATCTTTGGGAACTCCTGGCCGGTATGGAATACATAGCCCCGAAGGTCCAGGGAAAGCCTTTGCGATTTAAAGCCTCCGCCGTCGCCGACTTTGGATTGTCAGACACCACGTTCTACGCCGCCCCGGTTATTTCTGCAGGGCTGCTTTACACAACCGAGGAATACGCCGATACTCCGACGGGGCTGACCTTTGATATTTATTACAGGCTTACCGATATCGACCTGGACAACGTGGGCGGCGGCGCCGGCACGCTAAAACCGGCCTTGGGCTTCAAAGTCGGTTACATCTTCGAGGGCTTCTGGACGACCAAAGAGAAGTCAGCGGAGAAGTCAGCCGGCTGAAATAAGCGGTTAGGCAGCGTGGCGGCAAAAATTAGACCGAGCAGTCCCCCGGAAGCCCTAAAGCGAGTACCAATAATCGGGCATGATTTGGCCTTCCACAGCGAGTCCATAAATGCCCCCTGAAACGAGCCGTTAGCTCGTTTCAGCCTTAAAAAGGCTGTTAAATAGCCATATTTAGTTATATACTCAAAACTATG
>JAUSCK010000048.1 GCA_030651035.1 Elusimicrobiota bacterium | reverse complement strand
ATATCCCAGGTCCAGCGGGAGCTTCCCAAGGACGTAGATCCTCCCACGATAACCAAAACCAACCCGGAAGACCAGGCCATAATCCGCGTGGCGCTGACCGGAAACAGGCCGCTTAAAGACCTGATGGCCTTCACTAACGATTTTCTGAAGGATAAATTCACTACTATCGCCGGCGTAGGCGACATCGACATGGGCGGCTTCGTGGACCCGGCGCTGCGCATCTGGCTGAATATCGACGAGCTTAACGCCAAGCAGCTTACCGTTAACGACGTGATCAGCACCGTGGTTAACCAGCACGCGGAAACCCCGGCCGGCTACATAGACACCGGCAAAAAAGAGCTGAATGTCCGCGTTATGGGCGAGGCCTCCTCCCCTGAGGATTTTTCGCGCCTGATCATCACGGGCCGCGGCGGCTCCGCCATCTGGAAGACCTACCGCATAAAAGACGTGGCCGTAGTTGAGGACGGGCTTAATGATATCCGCCGGGTCTCCCACTTAGGGGGAAAGCTTTCGGTAGGTCTCGGCATCGTAAAGCAGCGCGGAGCCAACGCCGTGGGCGTGGCAAAAGCCGTGAGGGCAAAAGTGGAGGAGCTGCAGGCGGCACTGCCAAAGGACATGCAGCTTACGATAGCCAACGATTCCACCCGCTTCATAGAGGAATCCACACATGAATTAAATTTCACCCTGATACTCTCTGCGCTGCTTACGGGCGTGGTCTGCTGGGTTTTCCTCGGTTCCTGGTCCTCCACTTTCAACGTGCTCCTCTCCATACCCACTTCCATAATCGGCGCGTTCCTGATACTTTACTTCATGGACTTCACGCTCAACACTTTCACGCTGCTGGGCCTGTCCCTGGCTATAGGCATAGTCGTCGACGACGCCATCATGGTGATGGAGAACATAGTCCGGTACAACGAAAAGGGCATGAGCCGGGTCAAAGCCGCTATAGTCGGCGCCAGGGAAATAACTTTCCCGGCCATGGCGTCCTCCGTGGCGATACTTGCCATCTTCGTGCCTGTAATATTCATGCAGGGGATCATAGGCAAATACTTCTTCCAGTTCGGAGTGACGATGTCGGCGGCGGTCCTGTTGTCGCTGCTGGAAGCGCTCACGCTTTCGCCCATGCGCTGCTCGCAGTTCGTGGACTCCACCCGCACCACTTCATTAGGGATCTGGACGGACGAGGCGCTTAAAAAGACGGATACTTTATACCGGAGTCTCCTGAAGAGGCTCCTGCGCCACCGCTGGAAAACCCTGGGGGTCTCCGCCCTGATATTTGCGGTCTCGCTTTTTATAGCCTTTGGCATCAAAAGGGAATTCTCGCCGTCCCAGGACCAGAGCCAGTTCCTGGTCAGACTGCAGACCCCCATCGGTTCGTCCTTTGGCTTTACCGCCGGGACCGTGGCTAAAGCCGAAAAATGGGCAATAGACCAGCCCAACATCAAGAACTATTTCGGCATGGTCGGCGGCGGCGGCATTAACGGCGGCATGATGTTCATCACCATGCAGGCAAAGGCGGACCGCGTCCCCTTAAAGCCGGGCGGGAAAAAGCCCAGCCAGCAGGATTTTATGCAGTACACCCGTAAGGCGCTTCAGTCGGTAAGCGGCCTTGAGCGCGTGTCCATCCGGGACCCGTCGCAGTCCGGCTTCGGCTCCAGCCGCGGCTTCCCGGTAGAGCTGAGCCTGCGGGGCCCCGACTGGGACAAGCTCGGGGAATTCAGCGCCGCCATAATGAAGCGGATGACCGATTCCGGAAAAATGGTGGATGTGGATACCGACTACCAGACCGGGATGCCGGAGATCCAGGTCCTGCCCGACCGCGAGAAGGCCGCGGCGCGCGGCGTGAACATGGCCACGATAGGCGAAGCTATAAACGCCATGATAGGCGGAGTACGGGTCGGGAAATTCTCCAAGGGCGGCAAGCGCTACGATATACGCCTGCGCCTGGTGGATAAGGACCGCAGGAGCCCCGGCGATATCACCAAGATCTGGGTGCGCAATAACCGCGGGGAACTCATCCGTCTCTCGGAGATAGTCAACATAGTAGAGAAACCCACGCTGCTCTCGATCTCGAGACGCAACAGGGAGCGCGCCATAAGCGTGTTCGCCAACCCCGCGCCGGGCTCCTCGCAGGCCGAGGCCATCGCCGAAGTGCAGAAGGCCGCGAAGGAACTGCTGCCCGAAGGGTACCGGGTGGTTTTGGCCGGCAGCTCAAAAACCTTTGACGAATCTACCAGCAGCCTTTTGACGGCGCTTGTTTTCGGCGTTTTCGTGGCCTACATGGTGCTGGCCTCCCAGTTCAACAGCTTCCTGCACCCGGTTATCGTGCTGCTGGCGCTGCCTTTCAGCGTTACGGGCGCTTTCATCGCCCTTTACCTGGGAGGACAGACGCTGAATATTTACAGCATGATAGGGATGATACTGCTGATGGGTATAGTAAAAAAGAACTCTATCCTGCTTGTGGACTTTACTAACCACCGGCGGCGGACGGAAGGGCTGGGCGTGACCGAGGCTTTGCTGGAGGCTTGCCCTATAAGGCTGCGCCCAATCCTGATGACCTCTTGCGCTACCATAGCGGCGGCCATCCCGCCGGCGCTGGGCATCGGCCCGGGCGCCGAGACGCGCATCCCGATGGCGCTGGTGGTCATCGGCGGCGTACTGTTCTCGACGTTCCTGACGCTGCTGGTGGTCCCCTGCGCCTACAGCCTTCTGTCCCCGCTCGAAAGCAACCGCCACGCGGACGCCCTGAAGATAGCCCTGAAAGAGCTGGGCGAAGCGCCGGAGACGAAGTAAGCGCGGGCGCCGCCGCCTCAGCCTTCAACCGCGATCTTCCGGGAAGCCGTAAGGCCGGACGCCGCGTCCGTTCCCGCGTCAACGATAGCGTTCAGCGTAGGGCTGGGGCGCATGGCTTTTGAGGTTTTCTCGAAGTCGGGGTGGTAGTAGCCGCCCATGTCCACGGGCCTGCCCTGGGCCGCGAGCAGTTCCTTGTTGATCTTTTCCTCGCTCTCTTCCAATTGCTTTGCGATCCCGGCGAACTTCGCCTTGAGCCCGGCGTCCCTGGCCTGCGCGGCCAGGGCCTGCGCCCAGTACATAGCCAGGTAGTAGTGGCTGCCGCGGTTGTCTATTTCGCCCACCCTGCGCGCCGGCGACTTGTTGTTCTCCAGAAATTTGGAGATGGCCTGGTCAAGGGCCTCGGCCAGGACCAGGGCCCTGTCGTTCCCAAACGTGCCGCCCAGGTGCTCGAGCGAGGCCCCGAGGGCGGAGAACTCACCGATGGAATCCCAGCGCAGGTAGCCTTCCCTCTGGAACTGCTGCACATGCTTCGGGGCGGAGCCGCCCGCGCCGGTCTCAAAAAGGCCGCCGCCGGCCAGCAGCGGGACTATTGAGAGCATCTTGGCGCTGGTGCCCAGCTCCAGTATCGGGAAGAGGTCGGTCAGATAGTCGCGCAGGACATTGCCGGTGACCGAGATGGTGTCCAGTCCCCTGCGGATGCGGTCAAGGGAGTATTTCATGGCTTCTACCGGCGGCAGGATTTTTATCTCCAGGCCGGCGGTGTCGTGGTCCTTCAGGTATTTTTCCACCTTGGCGATGACCTGGGCGTCATGGGCGCGGCTCCTGTCGAGCCAGAACACGGCGGGGGCGCCGGTAGCCTTTGCGCGCTTCACAGCCAGCTTTACCCAGTCCCGCACCGGGATGTCTTTTGCCCTGGACATGCGCCAGATGTCGCCTTTTTCCACCTTGTGCTCCATCAGAACCTTGCCGCCCGCGTCCACAACGCGGACAACGCCGTCCGAGGGGATCTCGAACGTGGTAGGGTGTGAGCCGTACTCCTCGGCCTTCTGCGCCATCAGCCCTACGTTGGGGACGGAACCCATGGTGGCGGGGTTAAAAGCGCCGTTCCTGCGGCAGTCGTCTATTATCTCGCGGTAGATGGTGGCGTAGCAGCGGTCGGGGATCAGGGCCTTGGTGTCCTGCAGCTTGCCTTCAGCGTTCCACATCTTGCCGCCGTCGCGGACCACCACCGGCATGGAGGCGTCTACGATTATGTCGCTGGACACGTGCAGGTTGGTGATGCCCTTGGCCGAGTCGACCATGGCCAGCGCGGGACGGTCGGCGTAGGCCGCTTTGATGTCGGCCTCTATCTCGGCCTGCTTTGCAGCCGGAAGGCCCTGGATCTTCTTGTAGAGGTCGCCTAAGCCCATGTTCGGGTTGACGCCGATGGACTTAAAAGTTTCCGCGTGCTTTTCAAAGAGGTCCCTGAAAAACACGGAGACGGCGTGGCCGAACATGATCGGGTCGGAGACCTTCATCATGGTCGCCTTCAGGTGGAGGGAAAGGAGCAGCCCCGCGCTCTTCGCTTCGTCCAGCTGTTCGGCGTAGAACCGGCGCAGGGCTCTCGCGCTCATAAATGTTCCGTCGAGAATTTCGCCGCCGGAGGCCTTAAGGCCGCCTTTCAGCGTTGTCGCCCCGCCGTCGGCGCCCGTGAACTCTATCCGGAATTCGCCGCCGTTCTCCAGGCAGAGGGAGCTCTCGTTGCCGTAAAAATCCCCGTCCGTCATATGAGCGACGTGCGCTTTGGAGTCCGGGCTCCAGGCGGCCAGTTTATGCGGGTTCTTTTTTGAAAAGTTCTTGACCGAAGCCGGCGCGCGCCGGTCGGAGTTGCCTTCGCGCAGCACAGGGTTGACCGCGCTTCCAAGCACCTTGGCGTAACGTTCCTTGATCTCCTTCTCGGCGGCGGTCTTCGGGTCTTCCGGGTAATCGGGGAGAGCGTAGCCCTGTGACTGGAGCTCCTTGATCGCCGCTTTCAGCTGGGGAACCGAGGCGCTGATGTTGGGCAGTTTAATGATATTCGCCTCCGGGGTCAGCACCAGCGCGCCCAGCCTGGCCAGGTCATCCCCGGTTCTCTGGGCGTCGGCCAGTTTTTCCGGGAAGCCGGCGATAATTCTGCCGGCAAGCGAGATGTCGCAGGTTTCCACCTCCACGCCGGCGGCCTTTGTAAAAACCTGTACGATAGGCAGCAGAGAATAGGTGGCTAACGCCGGGCCTTCATCTATTTTAGTCCAAATGATCTTGTTCGTAGACATGGTTTCTCCTTAATGGTCCGCCCACAGTGCAGCCGTTTAAAATTATATCTATGGGAACCCTGAAGATAATAATACAAAAAAGCGGCGGGAAAGTCAGTCCATGCATGCTTTTCAGCCATATTTCGAGCAGTAGGAAAAATTGGTGAAGATCATGGCCCGCGTGACTTTCCCTATCCTGTTCTCCGGAGAAGTGATAAACGAGGCCTTTTCCCTCAATTCGTCATAGTTCAGATTACCTTCGAACGAGGCATCCAGGACCACCGCGCCTTTTTTGACGATATCAGCGGGGATCCTGAAATTCCTGTCCGGAACAGCCGTCACAAGAATATCCGCTTTCGCTATTGCAGCCTCCAGGTCCTCTCTTCTTGTCTTGTCATAGCATTTCACGACGGTGGCCCCCAGGTTCTCCAGCATCAGGCCGAGGGGCTTGCCTATTCTCATGGAGTTGTTGACTATAACCGAGAACGAGCCTTCTATGGGGATGGCATAATGCTGTATTGTCTTGACGATGGCCTTTGCGGTCGCAGGGACGACACATTTTAAGCCAAGGCCCTCATCCAGGAACTTTTTGTATTTTATCAGGTAGCCGAAATTTATGGAATGCATGCCCTCTATGTCTTTTCCCGGGTCAATAAGGTCCATGATGTCATCATCCTTCTTTTTGAAGCCGAGGGGATACATCACTATTATGCCTTTGATGCCGGGGTCCGCATTCACCTTTTTTATCTGAAGCTCAAGAGCCTCGTAGTCCGCCGCCCTTATGTCGGAAATCGGAATGCCGAGGGCCGCTGCGTCTTTCATTATCAGATTCCTGTATACGGAGGACGGAGAATCCTCCTCTTTGGAAAGCACCGCCAATGAGGGGAGACCTTTCAGGCCATGCAGTTCCTCCCTGACCTTGAAAAGGTACTCTTCGGCTATCTTCCTGCAATCAAAAATATGCGCTGACATGATGCTCCTTCATAAAAAACCGGGAGATGTCTCCCGGTTCTTTATTCCCCGGCGGCTTATTAAGCCTGTCAGGAGGGGCGCTGCTGGGGCGGGCGCTGCTGGGGGGGGAACTGCGCGTTGACGGGCTGGGCAGCGGCTGTCACAAGCTCGCGCGCGGTCTGCGCATGGGTGGTGGTGGTAAGAACCTTGCCGATCGCGGCGACCATGCCGGCGACATCACCCAGGTCCGACGGGATTATCATGGTGTTGTTCGTCTTCGCCAGCTTGCCGAACTCCTGCAGGTACTGCTCGGCTATGCGCAAATTAACGGCGTCGGAGCCGCCTTTTTCGCTGATGGCGTTGGCGATCTCGCGTATACCCTTGGCGGTACCCATGGCGATGCGCTCGATCTCCTGGCCGCGCCCCTCGGCCTCGTTGATGCGCTTCATCTTCTCGCCCTCCGAGAGAGCGATAGCCTGCTGCTTGTCGCCGTCGGCGCGGTTGATCTTGGCCTGCTTGTCGCCTTCCGACTCCGCTATCAGGGCGCGCTTCTCGCGCTCGGCCCGCATCTGCTTTTCCATCGCGCCCTTTATGCTCTCCGGCGGCGTGATGTTCTTGATCTCGTGGCGCGTCACTTTGATGCCCCAGGGGAGGGAGGCCTTGTCCACGGCGGCCACGATCTCCATGTTGATCTTCTCCCGCTCTTCGAAAGTGCGGTCCAGCTCTATCTTGCCTATCTCGCTCCTCATCGTTGTCTGCGCCAGCTGGGTGGTGGCGAACTCGTAGTTGGTCACGCCGTAGGAGGCCTTGGACGGGTCCACTATCTGGATGTAGAGGATACCGTCCACTTCGACGGAGATATTGTCCTTGGTGATGCAGACCTGCGGCGGCACGTCCATCACCATTTCCTTCATGCTGTGCCTGTAGGCCACCTTGTCCACGAACGGGATAAGGATGTGGAAGCCGGCCTCCAGCGTGGCGTAATACTTGCCGAGGCGCTCTATTATAAAGACCGTCTTCTGCGGAACGATCCTGGCGGTATTCGCCAGGACTATCATGATGAATAATATAAAGGCCGAGATTACGACAGTTGCAAGCGGGAAAGCAGAAACAGGTTCCATGTTTTTCTCCTTGGCTGGCTTTTTAAGGTTTTACTTTAAGAGTGAGATCGTGCCGCTCCACTATGGTGACTCTGACACCCTTCTTAATTTCCACGTCGGCGTCGGCGTTCCAGGCAGTGCCGTTGAACTCCACCTTGCCGCGCGGGGAATTGGGGATTATGTCCTCCGTAACTATGGCGGTCTCGCCGGTGTGGAGCTCCATGGGCCTGCCCGACGGGTTCTTGTTGGAGACCCGCCCGGTGAAGTAGCCCTGGGCGTAGCGCCTGAAGGAGACCAGCAGCACGATGGAGAGGACGGCGAACACGACCAGCTGGGTGTTGACTCCCATGGGGATGAAGATCTTCAGCAGGCCGGTGAGCACGGCGCCCAGGCCGAAGAAGCAGAGTATGAAGCCGGGCAGGAAGAGCTCCATGCTCATTATTACCAGGCCGACGATTATCCAGATATACTGTGGGGGAATGTTTTCAAGCATAAACCCAATAATATGAAATACAGCGGCAGCCATCAATAGGCCCGAACTAATTTCACCGCAGAGGCGCAGAGGTCGCCGAGAACAGAGTGAGCAGAACGTAGAAATACAAATTAATATTTTCTCTTCTTAACTCTGCGTCCTCTGCGCCTCAGCGGTGAATATTGAAAAGTCGGCTTACGGCGCGGGGAGGAACTGGTGGAAATAGAGCCCGGCCTCTTTAACTTCGCCGCGCCAGGAATACTCAAGCCGGGCGGCCCGGTTTTTGGAAAGCCGCAGCGAGGCCGCCGCGGAGCCGGCCCAAAGAGGCCTGGTGTCGCCTATGACGTAACCTATATAGCGGGCTTCTATCAAGGCGCGCAGCGGCCCGTTCCCGGCGAGCAGCCCTGCCTTTACTCCAGCGCCCGCGCGCCAGTTGGCGTTAAGCGCCGGGCCGAAGCCGCTGTCTACCTGCAGCATGGCGTACCAGAGCTGCCGCACGGGCCCGCTGACCTCCGCGGCAAAGCCCGAGCCCGCGTTCATAGCCCAGACAGCCGACCTGCCGCTCTGCCGGCCCGTTTCGTCAGCCTGCTCCACCCCGGCCGAGATCTCCCAGGACTGGCGGCGCGTCCAGTCGTCCCAGGGGGTCAAACTTGTAATGTGCGCCAGCCGGCCCTCTTTCAGGTAGAGCCTGTTATAGCGCTTTTCATACCTCAGCCGGAAAGCGCCAGTCTCAAGCGCGGCGTCGGGCAGGCAGCCTTCCGGCGCGTCCAGGATATCCTGCAGGGCAAAGCGGCCCTGTATTTCATAAGCCGGGCCGCTCTTTAACGAGACCAGGCCCGCGCCCAGCCGCAGGCTTTCGTGAGCTTCAAGCAGGGACGGCGGCTGCGCCGGCCCGCCGTTAAAGGCCGGCTGCCGCTCCGGCGGGACGCCGTCCTGAAACAGCGGGGGCATGCGGCTGTCCAACTCGTACTTCCCTATTCGCCGGGCGTAATGCAGCCATTTTAAATAGTCGGCGGCGGTCTCCAGTACGGCCGCCTTCCGGTCCGGCGCGGCTGTTTCAAGCTTCCTGAGTTCAGCGTGCTGGTCGCCGCGCGACAGTTCAAGAACCGAAGTACTTTCAGCCGCTGTGAGCCGGCTTCTTTTCCAGTCCAGCGTCTTCAATAAGGAAGGCCGCCAGGCGGGGGCGGCCTCCGGAGAGGCGGTTAGCGCAGCCTTAACGGCATCCGACGGGAGAACCCAGGAGCGGAAGCGGCGGGAAAGAGCCAGCTCCGGCTTTGCGATATCCAGCAGCGGCAGGAGCTGCCGGGAAGAATTGCGGGTCAGGAAAAGGTACCGGAAAGAAGCTTTTTCCAGTTCCCACAAGTGGCGCAGCAGCCGGTCGGTCTCGTCCTGCGTCAAGCCAAGGGGGAATTCCCACACGTCGCGGCTCTCCAGGTCGCTGTATTCCTGTATCTTGAGGTGGTACGGAGTTGTTGAGAATTGGCCGGGATAGGCGCCAAACAGCCAGTTCGTGGCGAAAAAGATCTCATTCTCCTTGTCGACCGCGACCGCGTAATTTACCGCGTGGTCAGGCTGGTCCGCCGCGGCAGCGCCGCGTTTATGCAGGCGCAGGAAAATGTGGCCGTAAAGAGCGGACGGGCTGTTAAGATAACCGGCCGCATAAACCAGGCTCACCGATTCCGGGTCGAGCCCGGCTTTCCAGTCTTCAAAGTTTTTGCATTGCGGCGGAGGGAAGTCGGAAACGGGCAGGCCGAGCTTCTCCCGCAGCCAGCGGTAGCGTTCGGGGAAACGGCATTCGGGACTATCGTCGGGCGCGCCTTCAAAATACAGCCCGTCTATGGCCGCTTCCAGCTCAAGCCTGGGGCTGATATCTCCCCACTTGGCCAGGAAAAACCGGGGATTAGTCGAGGCGCTGCGGGAGCGGCCGAAGATGGTTTTATCGTAGTAAAGCAGTTTCAGCCAGCCGGCGTCTTTCCAGGCGCCCGCCTTGACCGCTGCCTGGCGTATGAGCAGACGCTGTAAATTCTTTTCCGGGGTAAGGGGCTGGGCGGGCGCCGGGGACGAAAATGTTAAAAGAGACAGAAATAAAAATAGGCCGAAAAGCTGAAAAGAACGCTTTTTGACCATTACGCGCGGTCCACTTTCTCTTTAAGGTGTTTATCGATACCGGCCGCGGCTTTTTTTCCGTCTCCCATCGCCAAAATAACCGTCGCCCCGCCGCGGACGATGTCGCCTCCGGCGAAGACCCCGGGAATGCTTGTCATCAGGGCGTCATCCACCTCGATGTTGCCCCATTTATTGAGCTTAAGCTCCGGGCAGGTAGCGGTCAGCAGCGGGTTGGCGCTGGTGCCTACGGCCACGATCGCAATGTCGCAGGGCAGTTCGAATTCGCTGCCCTTGACCGGCACCGGCCTGCGCCGGCCCGAAGCATCCGGCTCTCCAAGTTCCATGCGCTGCATCCGGACGGCCCGGACCCAGCCCTGGCTGTCGCCCAGCAGCTCCAGGGGCGCGACCAGGAACAAGAACTCCACGCCTTCCTCCTCCGCGTGTGTCGCCTCCTCGATGCGCGCCGGCATTTCGGCGCGGCTGCGGCGATAGGCGAGAATAGCGCGGGAACTGCCCAGGCGCTTGGCCGTGCGCACTCCGTCCATCGCGGTGTTGCCGCCGCCGAAAACCACGGCGCAGGGGCCCCTCGCGATCGGGGTGCGCCCGTCAGGCTGGTAAGCTCCCATAAGGTTGACCCGTGTCAGATATTCATTGGCTGAATAGACACCTTTGAGGTTCTCTCCCGGCACATGCATAAAAACGGGAAGCCCCGCCCCGTTGGCGATAAAGCAGGCGTCAAACTCGTCCATGATCTGGCGCACGGTGACTGTCTTGCCCACCACAATGTTGCACTCCACCTTGACGCCCAGGGCCTGGAGATTTTTCACCTCCTGGTCCACTATCGCTTTAGGCAGGCGGAACTCCGGAATGCCGTAGCGCAGCACCCCGCCCGCCGCGTGCAGGGCCTCGAATACCGTCACCTCGTGTCCCAGGCGGGCCAGCTCGCCCGCGGCGGTCAGGCCGCCGGGACCGCTGCCCACCACGCAGACCCGGTAGCCGGTCTTTACCGCGGGGGGCAGGGGCGGAGCCATGTTTTCAGCGGCCCAATCGGCAATATAGCGTTCCAGCCAGCCGATAGCCACCGGGTCGCCTTTCTTGCCGCGCACGCAAACCGCTTCGCACTGCTTTTCCTGCGGACAGACGCGGCCGGTAGTGCCCGGCAGGGCATTGTCTTCGCGCATAATGGCTGCGGCACCGGCCATGTCGCCTTCGGCCATCTTCATCAGGAATTCCGGTATGCGCACAGCCACGGGGCAGCCCGCCACACAGGGCCGGCTCTTGCAGTCCAGGCAGCGCCTGGCTTCCTGCCTGACGGCGTGCTCGTCCAGTCCCAGATTTACCTCGCTGAAATTCCGCGCGCGCTGCGCCGGGTCCTGTTCGCGCATTTTCGTGCGGGCTATGGCCATGCGTTCTTTAGGCGAAAGGTTGGGAGCGGTCATTGTGCTGCCTCCGTTTTCAACTTCTGAATTTGCGCCTCCAGGCGGCAGCCGGCCTCCTGGTAGGTGGTGAGCCGGGCGGCGAGTTCCTTGAAATCAACCTGGTGGCCGTCGAACTCGGGGCCGTCCACACAGGCAAATTTGATCTTGCCTCCCACCGTGACGCGGCAGCCGCCGCACATGCCCGTGCCGTCCACCATGATGGGGTTGAGGGATACGATAGTTTCGACCCCCTGAGGTTTGGTCTGGGCGGAGATGGCCGCCATCATGGGCACCGGGCCGACCGCGAAAACCGCCGCCGGCCGGCGGGCGGGATCGTTTAAAATTTCTTCCAGCGCCGCTGTTACAAAACCTTTGATCCCGAGCGAGCCGTCCTCGGTGGTCACCATGACCTGCCTGGAGAACGCCGCCAGTTCCTCGCGCAGAATGACCTGGGGCGCGCTGCGGCCGCCGATGATGGTGGTCACCTCGTTGCCGGCCTCGGCCAGGGCCTTGGCCAGAGGATAAAGCACTGCCGTGCCCACGCCTCCGCCGACGCAGGCGACCCTGCCCCAATTCTTGATGTGGGTAGGCTTGCCCAGCGGCCCGGCGACGTCCTGCAGCTGTCCGCCTGCGGGCGTGGCCACTATCTCCTTTGTGCTGTCGCCTACCGCCTGGATGATGAGCGTTATGGTGCCGCGCTGCGGGTCTGCGTCGGCGATGGTCAGGGGTATGCGCTCGGCGCCTTCCCTGAGCCTTACGATCACGAACTGCCCGGGAAGTCTGGCCCGTGCCACGCGCGGCGCCTCCACGATGAGGCGCTGCACCTGCGCGGCGAGAGTTTCATTGCTGAGAACTTTGAACATATTAGTTATCCTTGGATTTCCGCAATATTTTTAATTATACCAAAAATAAATCGCACATATAGATTGCTTGCCGTACTTCCGATCGGGCAATTCCGCATACAGCGGCGTAATTGCCGCTTTACCGGCAGCAATTCCGCAAGCCCTGAATAATTCCTGACGCCATCCGTCGTTACTCCATCTCAAAGCCACCCCATAGCAGATTCGCAT
>JAUSCK010000045.1 GCA_030651035.1 Elusimicrobiota bacterium | reverse complement strand
CGGAGCTCACCCTGTTTATAGGATAGGATTTGCTTATGGTAGTGCAGCCCGCCAGCCCCATCACGGCCACGCATACCGCCGCCAGTGTCAGTTTAGTGTTCATTTCTGTTGTTCCTCCGTGCTTATGTTATATAAATAAATTACTGTCTTCCGGCGTCTGCGTTAAAAAAGATTGGCAGTGTACAACCCCCGCTGAAGTCAGCATGATATAGAGTTAAACAGTTTATTGTACATTGTGTCAAGGCGGACAGATTAACCCCCTCGGGCGGACTCTTTATAGGGTATTCACATGGATGAACAGGATAGACAGGATAATAAAGGGTGAATAAAATCCTGTATATCCTGTATATCCATGTTCAATCTCTACTATATTAATTTCGCATCAACGAGGCGCCGCAACCGGCGAGGGTTGGCTTCGCGCAGTTCTTCGGGGAGAGCAGAGTCGGGGAAATTTTGAAAGCATACCGGCCGTACATACCTGTAGATAGCCGCCGTCCCTACGCTGGTAAAGAAACTGTGGGTTGTGGCGGGGTAGGGACCGCCGTGGTGCAGACTCGCGCAGGGCTCGAGGCCCGTCGGGAAACCGTTAAAAACAATGCGCCCGGCTTTGCGCTGAAGGACGCGCACCAGCCCGCCGTTTTTAAGCAGCTCGCGCTCTGTGCCGTGGATGGTGGCCGTAAGGCTGCCCTGCATGCCGCGGGCGATAGCCAGCATCTGCGCCGTATTTTTACACCGGTAAATAATAGTGGCCGGGCCAAAAACCTCTTCGGACAGTTCCGGCCGCCGGAGGAACAGCCCGGCGTCGGCGATAAATATTTTACAGGATGCCGTTTTAGGCCTGGTGGCGCACGCCGCCCCGGTCCCGGCCAGCTTAACTCCCGGTATGGAAGACAGGCGCGCCGTGCCGCGGTCGTACGCCGACTGGATGCCGGCATGCAGCATTGCTGCCGGCGGCACGCACGAGGCATTCTTGCATACCGCAGCCAGGAATTTTTCGAACGCGGGCCCGCCAACGGCCAGTACCATGCCGGGGTTTGTGCAGAACTGGCCGACGCCGGTGTTCAGCGAACGCACAAAGCCGAAGGCAATTTCTTCCGCGCGGGCGGCCGCGGCGCCGGGCAGGATGAACACGGGGTTCACGCTGCCCATTTCGGCATACACCGGTATGGGCGCGGGCCTGGCGGCTGCGGCGTCGAACAGCGCCCTGCCGCCTTTGAGCGAGCCGGTAAAAGCGACCGCCGCGGTAAGCGGATGCTTAACAAGCGCAAGGCCCGCTTCGTAGCCTGAAGATTGCAGCAGGGAGAACATCCCCGGCGGCAGTTTCGCCCAGGCTATGGCTTCAGTGATAACGCGGGCGACCAGCTCGCAGGTGCCCGGATGCGCCGGGTGCCCTTTCGCCACCACCGGGCAGCGCGCGGCAAAAGCGGCCACCGTGTCGGTGCCGGCCACCGAAATAGCCAATGGGAAATTGCTGGCTCCGAAAACCACGACCGGCCCTACTCCCATGAAAATTGTCCGGATATCCGGCTTCGGCAGCGGTTTGCGCCCGGGCAGCGCATGGTCTATGCGGGCCTGCGCCCACGAGCCGCCCGCAAGCGCCGCAAAAGCCAGCGCCTGCCCGGCGGTGCGGCCAAGCTCCGACCGCAGCCGCTCTACCGGCAGCGCAGTTTCCAGATGCGCCCGCGCGATGATCCTGTCCCCCCCCGCCTCCAGCCCGTCCGCTATCCGTTCCAGCAGCGCCGCGATCTTTTTGACCGGCACGGTCTGTAAAACGTCAAACGCCTTATCAGCCAGTTCCAGCGCGCGGTTAACCTCGGTCACCCCGGCCTCGCAGAACGCCGTCCCAAGAGCCGCGCCGGCAGCCGGATCCATTCCCCGGAATTTCCCGCCCGCCCCGCGGTCCTTTCCGCCAATAATATGTTTACCTGTTAACGCGGTTTTCATTACAGTGTTTTCTAAACAAGCTGTTTTATCTTTGCGGCCAGATCGGTTATTGATTCGGTCATTTTGGAGCAGTCTATGTAAGTCTCGAAATTGAGGCGTTTTTTGCCGTCGGGGGCCGACCAGAAGATCCTGAATAGCAGCCCTTCTTCGGTAAGCTCGGCGTAGGCCCCCAGCGGGGTGGCGCAGCCGCCGCCGAGCGCCGCGAGGAACAGGCGCTCGCATTCGGCGCAGATGCGCGTGCGCGGATGGTCCAGCCGGCGGGCCAGCCGCAGCGTCGGCAGGTCGGCGGCGCCCGCCTCTACCACTATCACGCCCTGCCCCGGGGCCGGCACAACCTCGTCGGCAGTGAAGATCTGGGTGATCCTTTTTTCCAGGCCCAGGCGCTTGAGCGCGGCATAGGCCACCACGATCGCGTCGCAGTCCCCGCGGTCCAGCTTGCCGAGCCTGGTGTCCATATTCCCCCGCAGCGGGCCGAACACGGCGTCAGGCTTCAGCTTCGCCAGCTGGAAGCGCCGCCGCTGCGAGCCGGTGGCTATCTTCGCGCCGGGCGGCAGCTCCGCCAATTTACAGCCTGTGCGGGTGACGATGGCGTCGCGCGGGTCCTCGCGCTTCAGATAAGCCGCTACCACCAGCCCTTCCGCCAGCTCGCCCGGCAGATCTTTCAGGGAGTGCATGGCCAGCTTTATGCCGCCGTCGATCAGGTCGCGCTCTATTTCCTTTACAAAAAGCCCTTTGCCGTCCGCCGCGATAAGTTTCTCCACAGAATCTTCGAGGAACATGTCGCCGCTGGTCTTTATTATCTTCTGCTCTATCGCCACGCCCTCGGCCTTGACCAGCCCGCAGATAATGTCCGTCTGCGCTAGCGCCAGCCGCGAACCGCGCGTGCCTATGACCAGGGGACTCGTGAAATTTGCGGGGTCGACCGAGGAGTCCTGGGAGAGTTTGTCCCAGATCTCCGCGCCCTTGACGGCTATTATCTCCCGCGCTTTATTTATTTCGCCGGCAAGCTGCGCCAGGTTCTCGGCCACTATCCGCTCCAGGTCATCGATGTTGTAAAGGTAGACGTTGGAGAGCGTGCCGGTTTCGGGCTGGATGTTGCGGGGAACGGAAATATCCACCAGGAAAACAGGATTCCCGTGCCGCAGGCCCATGATCTTCTTCATGAGGTCATTGGTTATCACGGGCTCGGGGGCGGCCGTCGAGACCAGCACGACGTCGGCGGCGGTAAGCGCCTCCTCCAGGTTCTCCCAAGGAAGACACTGCGCGGAAAATTTAGCGGCCAGCTCCTGCCCCTTGGCATGAGTGCGGTTGATAACCGTAAGCCCGGCTTTCTTTTCCGCAAATGTAGCAGCTGCAGCTTCGGCCATCTCGCCTGCGCCCAGCAGCAGCACCTTGGCCTTGTCCAGATCCCCAAAGATCCTGCCGGCATACTGCACGGCCAGAAAAGCGACGGAGCGGCCGCCCTGGCTTATTTTAGTGTTGGCGCGCACATGCTTGCCCACCCCTATGGCGCGCTGGAAAAGGGTGTTGGTTATCCGGCCGGTGGTTCCGGCGCTTTTCGCGGCGTAGTAGGAATCCTTAAGCTGTCCCAGAATTTCGTTTTCACCCACCACCATGGAATCAAGCCCGCAGGCTACGTTGAGAAGATGGTCCAGCGCCTCTTTCCCGGTCTTGCTGTAGAGATGGCCGCCCGGCTTATTGGCGTCGTACTGCGACGGGTCGCTGAGGAAACCTATCAGGGCCGGCTCACAATCCTTCTTTTTCCCCACCGCGTAAAGGTCCACGCGGTTGCAGGTGGACACCCACACCAGCTCCTCGGCCGCCAGGCCGCCGGAAAGCATGGCCTTAATCAGCAGGCGGCGGCGCTCGGGGCTTATGCTGAAAGCTTCGCGCGTTTCCACCGAGCAGGTTTTATGAGAAAGGCCGACGAGAACTAGTTCCATTTTATTAGAGACAAACTTCAGAAAAACTTGTGGTATGCTATCAAACGGCTGGACAGCACCATGGTAGCGGCGATGAAAATAAAGCCGGCGACATTCGCCCAGGCGGCCTTGGTGCCGCGCCAGTCGCCGTATTTCCTCAGCACCAGGTAAATGCCGTAAACCAGGAGGGTGGCGATCGCCCCGAGCTCTTTCACGTCGGAGCCGGGCAGGCGGGAATATTTAGCGTACAGCTGGATGCTGGCAAGGATGAAGCCGGCGGAGAAAAGCGGGAAGCCGACCTCAACAAGCCGCCAGATAAGCCTGTCCATGTCGCCGATGGAGGGCAGCGCGAAGGCCGCCTCGTGAGGAATGCGCCCCCGCAGCTCCCGGTCTGAAAGCAGCAGGGAAAAGCTCGCCCCGAAAGCGTTTATGAACATGGCGTATGAAACCATGAACAGGAAATTATGCACCGCGGACAACGGGCTTCTTGCCTGGAGCGAAAAGGCCTCCAGCCCGGGCGCTGCGGAAAAAAGAGTGATGGCCAGCAGCAGCAGGCTCCAGGGAAGGACGAAAACGAAAGTGATGCCGGTCCCGCGCCGCATCTCCAGGCCGAGCAGCAGCGCGTTAATACAAAAGCCGAGCGCCAGCACCATGCCGCGCGAAGTATTTACAGGGGTGAGATACCTGTTCTCGGGCACGTACCAGAAGAACAGCGTCAGGGCCGCGAAGGCTGCCGCCTGGAACAGCACTGCGCCGCCAAGGAAAAAAAGCGCGGTCTTGAAGATCTTCTCCAGCCGGTTAAAAACGAAATAGATCCCTGAGGCCAAGGCCAGGAGCGTAAGCCCGAAAGCCAGGCTGACGCACCAGGCGGAGACAGCGGCAAAATCAGGAATGATGCACATAGTAATGTTATCTGTCATTCCTGCGTGCTGTTGGCAGGAATCTATAAATTGCCGGATCGTTGTTTTTTTAAATGGATCCCCGCTTACAAATTGCGGGGATGACCGCTTTACCAGACTCCTACCGTTTCAACGCGGCTTTTTCCAGCAGCACCACATATTTGTAGCCGGAACCGAAATCCCTGTCCTTGGCCACCGTGCCGCGCGCCGTAACAGTCTCCCCGACCTTGGCCGTCCCAGAGGTAGTCACCAGCAGGTCGTGGGTGGCCGCCTTGGGGTCGCCGGAGCCGTCCTGCAGGTGCACCCAGTTGCGGTCCATGATCTCAAGTGAAATCTTCGTAACCTTGCCCCTGACGGCGACGGTCTTCCCGGCCAGTTCGGCGCGTTTGGCGTATACTTCAGCCACCGTGTAAGCGTCCTTGCCTTCGGCCCTGGCCACCTTGACCGGGAGCTGCGCCGCCGCGGCGGGACCATGCGAAGGCTGCCCGGAGTGGCCGGCCGCCCCGCCCTTGGCGATGCCTTCGGCGAACAGTATTTTCTTAAATGTCCGGTTCTGGGTTTTGCTATGAAAATCCGTCATCATATTTCCGGTGAAGGAAACATCGTCGCCGACCTTCACGGCCTGCTTGGCCATAGCTACCCAGACAGAGTCCTTGCCCTGGGAGACCCTGACATAGGTATAGCCGCCGGAATCCATCGTCTCTGCGACCTTGCCGGCCACTACGCTCTGTCCCGGCGCCGCGGCAGCGCCGACAAAAAAGAATACCGCGGAAAGCAGGAAACGGTTCATAAGTTCCTCCGGAGAATCAGCTTTTCCCATAGCTGTGCAGGCCTGACATCAGATAATTTACGCCGAAATAGGTGAACATCACCAGCACGAAGCCCCACAACATAAGGGCCGCGAATTTTTTATCCTTCCAGCCTTTGGTCCTTCTAAGGTGTATCGCCACGGCGTAATAGAGCCAGGTTATAAGGGACCAGGTTTCCTTGGGGTCCCAGGACCAGTAGGAGCCCCAGGCGGAATTCGCCCAGACCGCCCCGGTAATTATCCCCAGGGTGAGCAGCCAGAAGCCCACCAGGCAGGCCCTGTACACCAGGGATTCAAGGCTCTTCCGCTTCTCGTCATTCGCCGTTTTTTTCATGAAGGAAAAAACCGCGGCCCCGAGGAAAGAAAGCAGCAGCGCGCCGTAGCCGGTCATAACGGTGCTGACATGGATAAACAGCCAGTTGGACTGCAGGGCCGGGACGAGCGGCGAGATCTCCGAACCCAGGAAGGAGGCCCCTCCCATGCTCAGCACAGCCACTAAACCGGTCCAGGGGGCCAGCCATTCCAGCTCGCGGCCGGAATAATGCTTGAACAGCAGGTAGACGCCGACAAAAGCCCAGATAAGGAAGATCACCGACTCGTACTGGTTGGAAAGAGGCGCCCTTCCAGCCACGTACCAGCGCGCCCCGATATGGTAAGTGGTGGTAAGCCAGGCCGCGAACAGCGCCAGGACCGAATACTTGAACTTCCAGGGCTTGTTCAAAAGAAAGCCGAACAGTGTGGCCGCCAGGGCGGCGCCGTAGAACACAAAAGATGCTTTCAGTGATATTTCCATTACTTCATCTCCTTCCAGAACGCCCAGGTGAGGCCTACCATAAGGAACACAAAGCCGGCGTAGATAAACAGTACACTGGGGTCCTTGGAAACCTGTATGCTGGAAAAATTCGGATTTTTCGGGTTATACCCCGACTGGTAGAAGCGGTAGCCTTTGTAGCTGGCCGGGGAATTGACGTTGATGAGCTTCTCTAACTTCTCCTCCCCGCCCTCAAGGAAAGCTATGCGGCTTTCGAACTGCTTTATCCTGCCGGGATCAAATTCATAAACATACCGTATCCCGTTAGTGGCCTGCACGCCGTGGAAGTCCGGGTGGTTGGCGAACAGGTAGCTGGCTTTGGCGGACTTGCCGCCCGCGACCTTTACCGACAGGGCCGGGTTCTGCCGCGCCTCGTCGATGGTGACGGGACCCGAATTCCCGATGGAGAAATTAGGATAGAATTTTATGATCGAAAGGTCCGCGGCCGTAGATTTAAAATGCGCGTCGCTGCCGGGCGTTACTTCCACGGACTCAAGCAGGTCTTCGCCTTCATGCCCCGTCTCTTCGCATTTTTTGAGCGCGTGGATGACGTGCTTCTCTTTATCCCAGTAGTGCACCTGGAAATTTTTCAGGGTGACTTCGAACGGCATCGCCGCCTGGCCGCCGGCGTCGCTTTCGAACTCATTCCTGACCTGGCCGGTTTCCAGCGCCAGCGTGCCGCGCACGGAGAAAATGCCGTGCACCGCGCCGCCGACGAACATCAGCATCACGCCCAGGTGGCTCAGGAAAACCCCCGGGCGCAGCTTAAGGACCTTCCACTGTTTCACGGTGCAGGCCAGCATATTGAGAAAGCCGCCGGCCATAAGGAAGAGGAACCAGAAACTGGAGAAAACATTATTGAGCCGCAGGTTCATGACCCAGGCCCCGCCGAGGCTCCCGAACATTTCCTGGTAGGCCTGGGGCGGCTCGCCCTGGGGGATTACCCCGCCCAGCAGAAAAGCCGCCAGCATAAGACCGGAAAGCACAAAAAAAAGCCTTACTGTAGAGAGGGTGTTTATGAGCTTCGTCATTATTGTCCTTAGCAAGAAAGCCACACCGCAGACGCTAAAACCGGCGGGTTACAAGACTCTTGTAAGATAATTGTATCAAAATAGCGGCTTTACCCGCAAAAAGCAGCTAAGGGATGAAAAACATTTTCATCCCTTAGTTAGCCTTCTATTTATGGCACTTTGCAGGTTTCGCGGTAATCTTTTCTGAGCGGCACGCTCTTGTGTCCGCCGATATCGCGACACTTTACGCAGCCCATCATTAAAATTTTTTAACACTATTAATCTTTCTGGTTGACCGGGGGCGCAAACAGGCGTACGCCTGCGGTCTGCGCGGCTTTTTTCAACTCCTTGTCCAGCGTCGCCAAAGGCAAACCCTCGCGCATGGCCAGTTCCAGATAAGCCGCGTCATAAGCGGTAAGACGGTACTTTTCAGCGAGCTCAAGGATTTCATGGGCCGCGTCCTTCACGGGGCTTTCAATGACCGTGACCAGCTTACTTACCTTATTCCAGAATGTGGCGGCCGTCGCCTGGTCCATGAGTTTTTTCTTCCGTGCCGCCGCAAGAACGTTGATGACCTCGTACAGCCAGATGGGAGGGGTTATCGGCGCGGCCCCCTGTTCTATCTCCGCGCGGACCGCTTCGCTGAAACTGGTCTGCTGGTCCTCAAAGCACCAGCACATTGTGACAGAAGTGTCCAGGATAAACCGTTTCATGACCGGCCTTCATTAATGAGATTTCGCAGCGATAAAGCGCCCAGCCGGACACCGCGCCGGTTAGCGCGGATAGCCTCATATATCTCTTTCCGTCTTTCCGCACTCTCGGCTGTGATGAGGCGCGCAACAACGACCCCCCGCTTTGTAATTCCGATAGTTTCGCCTTTCCTCGCCCGCTCCACTAGCGCGGAGAGATGCTGTTTCGCCTCAAAGAGCCCGATAGTAGTCATAAATCCTCCATTAATCTATCTACCTAGATTATAATCCAGGTAGATAGATTTGTCAAGGGCCTTTTTCGATTTATCAGCAATAGCTCAAAAGGCTGCTGCTTTCCTTCTCGGAACAGCGCGGCCAGAGCGGCTATTTTATAAGGCGAAAACTTCGCAATCTGTCTTCAGACTCGCAATTAAAACCATGACCGATTTACCCTGAATCCTGCAGTTCAAGATAGATTTCATTGGAAAAACTGTTCGCCGACCCGGTTCGCCAAAGTTGTTTTTCCTACCTGCCTGGCTCCGGAAATAAACACCATTCTGTCGGCGAGAGTGTTCTTGATTTCGTTTTTCAAATACCGTTCAATCATATGACATTATTATACCGTACTGAAAAACGGGCATATCTATTTTTCAGTGCCATGCAAAAAGTGACTGGCACTTTTTCAGACTACTATCCGCCCACCCCTCGCCTCTAACCCCCGCTAATTATGGCACCCTTTGCAGGTTTCGCGGTAATTTTTCCTGAGCGGCACGCTCTTGTGGCCGCCGATATCGTGGCACTTTACGCAACCCATCATTTCGGCGTGGGCCTTGTGGGGCATCGTTTTGTCCGCTATGGCGGCGATACCGCTGGAGGCCGGGACTTTCACCGTTTCCGGCGGGACCTTCACGCCCACCTCGTGGTGGCACTGCGTGGCGCAGTAGGAGCCGGAGATAAGCGGTTCCGCCGAGATATCGGCGAGCTCCACACCGAGAGCGCGGCCGACTTCGCCCAGCGCGCGGTCGGCTTCGCGCATGATCATGGAGGTCAGGTAGATATTATGCTCACCGTGCGCGGCGCCCAGGAACTGTTCCAGCCTCTGGGCGTGGTCCAGTGCAAGGCGCGCTTTCTTAAGCTCGCCGGCGGGCCGCGGGGATTTGGCGAGTTCGCCTTTCGCCGCCTCTATCTTGGCTGCCAGTTGTTTCAGGGAGCTCCGCACATCGTCCCTCACATGGCCCCAGGTCGCCTTGAATTTCTCACCGTGGCATTTCGAGCAGGCCTGCTCGGAGGCCTTCTGCGTATGCCCGCTGTACCCTCCGTTCTCCGACTTGTCCTGGTAATGGCAGCCTATGCAGTTAACCCCCGCTTTGAACATGGGGCTGGCCATTTCCGGAATGGAGCCTTTTATCTCCGCAGGCAGCCTGCCGGAGTAGAGCTCCAGCTGGGTGGAATGCTTGTCCTGGTGGCAATAGGAGCAGTCGAAGCTCATCCCGACTGGGTGGCTGCCGGGCATGCCTTTTACGCCGGAGCCGGCGGCGGAAGGCTCCAAAGCCGCTTTAGCGGGCGAGAGGTGCTTTATCTCCTGGTGGCAGTGGAAGCAGGCTACATGGTGCTTGGTCACGTGGTTTTCGTGTATGAACGGGACGTCCCCGTACTTATCCAGCTTCTCGGGCTGGTTATGGCAGGTGAGGCACCTATCTTTGGGGGCGGCGCCGTCCCCCGTTACCACGCCGAGGTGGCAGTTCTGGCAGGACACGCCCTGCTTCGTCACGAACTCCTTATGGTTGTAGGACATATTGCCCAGCTTGAAATTCTTTTCAGGCAGGTTGTGGCAGGACAGGCAGCCGCCCAGCGGATTTAATTCCTTGCCGGAACCCAGACCCTTGAAGTGGCAGGTGTAGCAGGTGTCGTAAGTGACTTCCATGTGCTTGCCGACCATGATCTGCGAATGGCAGGAGGTGCAGCGCAGCTGCCGGCCGCGGCGCTTTTCGGTCAAATGCGGCCTGTGGTCGAACCTCACGCCCTTGTCCCCGACCTTGACCCAGCCCTCCAGCAACCGGGTGGCATGGCAGCCTGAGCTCAGGCAGGAGGCGTCCGACACTTCCGCGTAAGGCTTGGAAGAGTAGGTGCGCGTCACGTACTTGGCGACCTGCGAGAGGGCCTGGAACTTGTGCCAGAGGTGCGTCTTGACGGAGGACGGAGGGTAATGGCATTGTACGCAGGCCACCTTGTTATGCTTGGAACCGTTCCAGGCGTCATAATAAGGCTTCATTATGTGGCAGGAGTTGCAAAAATTAGGCGACTCCGAATAATGCATGAGCGACATCAGCACCACCAATGCGGACGCGGCCAGGACAACGAGGACGGTTCTGAAACGATCGGTAAAAGCGACGGCAAAGCCTTTCTCAC